>JAOUPA010000013.1 GCA_029880105.1 Gammaproteobacteria bacterium | reverse complement strand
AAAATCTACTTCATCAAGCGTGGCTTCCTTGATGGATTTGCTGGTATTCTGGTTGCCACTCTTTCTGGTCTACATGTATTTGTTAAATACAGCAAAGTAATTTTAAAACGCTCCAGTTAAATCAGGCAGCCACCACTTCTGTATTTTTGCATCCACACAATCAAATAATTACATGAAATTACACATAATATTCATCACCAGCAGAATCATAAAACTATTAGCAAACTTAATAAAAGTTAGTTGCTATCTATTTCATTTTTTACTGCCAAATAAGCGATTTACACTTCCAAAACATTCTAAAGCCATCCTTAAATCAACCAACCCGTCGACAATTCCACGCATACTATGGCAAACAAATTACACCAATAAAGTTTCCTTACCGGTATACATAAACTATTTATTTAACAGGATCATGTCACCTACTTATGAATATCGGTTTATGGGCGATGAAGATATTGCCGATTTCATAAAATCCTCTTTTCCAGCAGATATATTTGACCACTATTCCAAATTGCAAATAGGCGCTGCCAGGGCGGATTTCTGGCGCGTATTAGCCCTGCAAAAACATGGAGGGGTATACATAGACATTGATGGTCATCTGGTCTGGTCTCTTGAATCATTAATAAAACCTCATGATAGCGAGCTATTTATAACTATCAGAAATGGCGAAATAACAAATTACTTCCTGGCCAGTAATAATGACAGCCATCACCTGGATAAAATTATTTCCACTATCATTACCAATATTGACAACGATACGCTTAAGAACACCTACGATCTAACAGGTCCAGGCGTTTTCAATCAAACACTTGATCGCAATAATGTCAACTTGCTACCCTTCAGGTATGTCTGTAATCAGGGTAATTTTACCAATGAACATTTTCAGTACATCGATAAACCCGTAGGGAAATGGACAAAAGAACAAAAGACAAAAGAGATCATTAAAAAACAATGAATTTTTTACTGGGATAATTAATGAAAATCTTATCACTCTGCTTATCACCAGGACTAGGCGGCCTTGAGCTGTACGCCCTTCGCAGCGCTGTCCAGTTATCAAAAAATAACGACGTACACTTCATATCCTCTCCTGCTGCCGTCCTAAATGATCATTTACAGAAAAACGGGATCAGAACCGTACACCTAAAACCATTATTCAGGCACTTGCCAATTATTAGCGCATGGAAACTCGCACATATTATTGATACGTTTGACATCGATGTGATACACATGCACTGGGGCAAGGACCTACCCCTGGTCTCACTGGCAATAAAGCTATCGAATAAAAGACCGGCTATGGTCTATACACGCCAGATGCAGATTACGCGTATGAAGACTGATTTTTATCACCGCTTTCTCTACAAGGAAATGAGCCTGATGCTGGCGATTACTAACCAGTTGCGAGATCGTTGCGCAAGAATGCTGGGTGATAATGTAGGAAACCGCGTCGAGACACTGTACTATGGCGTACCCGAACCAGAGAAAACACTTACACCGGAAGAAATTACCAGTAGGCGTGCAGACCTTGGACTAACCGGCCAGGACTTTATTGTCGGCCTGTTCGGTCGCCTGGAAGACCAGAAGGGCCAGCACCTGTTGATCAAGGCCATCGCCCAGGCAAAACAGAAAGGTCACAATCTTAAAGCCATTATTGTCGGTCATGAAATGAATGCGGGTTATGTCGACGAGCTAAAAAAACTGGCCAGCGAGCTTGATGTTCTACAGAACATCCACTTTATGGACTTCGTCGAAAAACCTCAGGAAATCATGCAGATCTGTGACTGCGTTTTACTGGCGACCTACATGGAAACATTCGGCCTGGTGTTACCTGAAGCTATGCGCTGTGGCATTGCGGTGATCGGCAGCAATGCAGGTGGCGTACCCGAAATAATCGAACACGATAAAACTGGCCTATTATTCGATCCTAAAAATATCGATGACCTTGAAAAACAGATTTCCAGCCTGTCCAATGATCGAGAAAAACTTAAAAGACTGGCAAAGGCCGGCAAGGAAAAGGCCGATACAGTTTTCAATAATGAGCAGCACTACTTACGTTTACAGACATTGCTAGAACAACAGATCAAAGACTGACAATGCCAGCCTCAACACCAAAAAATATACTCGTCATTCGCAATGACAAACTTGGAGACTTCATGCTGGCCTGGCCAACCTTCCAGTTCATCAAACAGTCATTTCCGGAAGCGACTTTGTATGCATTAGTTCCAGAGTACACCAGCCCCATGGCAGAGGTCTGCCCCTGGATAGATGGGATTATCGTCGACGATGCAGTAGAGGGAATTTCTGGCCTGATAGAAACCATATCAAAGCTAAAAGCCGCCAATATTGATTCTGTCCTCAATTTGCACTCAACACCAAGAATTGCCCTTGCACTATTTTTAGCCGGTATAAAGCATCGGTTTGCACCCGCTTCAAGAATAGACCAGGTCATGTATAACCATACCCTGACACAGCGGCGCTCTCGCTCTGAAAAACCAGAGTATGAATACAACCTTGATCTTGCCAGGTATGTGGCCAGTTACTATGACGTTAACTACAGCTACACACTGAAGCCTCCGCTACTGCAATTTGCGGATAATGAAATACAGACAATCAAAAAAGACTTCTGCGCTTCAAATGGTATCGATCCCGGCAAAAAACTTGTCTTTGTACACGCAGGCACGGGGGGCTCAGCAATTAACCTGTCCATCGAGCAATACGCTGAACTAATCACACGATTATCTAAAAATGATAAATTATTTTTTGTCTTGACTGCCGGGCCAGGTGAAGAGGATGCCGCCAGGCAACTATCCGCACAGACCAAGGGCTGTAACCACGTTATCTACAATTCAAGGAAAGGCATAGTCGAATTTTCAAAGACAATATCAATCGCCTGCGTCTTTATTAGCGGGTCAACAGGCACCCTGCATATCGCTGGCGCGCTAGACTTACAAACAGTTGCCTTTTACCCCAGGCGTAAATCTGCCACTTCATTGAGATGGCAGACATTAAACAGCCCTGCACGGCACCTGGCCTTTTCAGCAACGAATACGACGGATCAGGGGCATTACTCAATAGATCTGGAATCTACATGCAACTCTATTCTCGGCATGTATTTTAAACATTCTGATTGACCTTAAAATACATGCCTATAACAATACCCTCTAGATTTAACCTATTAATTAAGTAACTGGACTATTAACAGCTTTATAAATCATTATGAAAATTCCATTTATGAATGGCGTCTGGAAAAGAAAAGATGTCGATAAAAAAATTAATGATATTTCTCACGAAGATATAAAGAGCATTGCCATTATTAGACATGCGGCACTCGGCGATATGGTCTTAACACGGAACTTTATCATTGAGACAAGAAAGCTGTTTCCCAATGCCAAAATTACCCTTAGCATCATCAGCAACTATACCCGGGGCATTCCAGAGGACCTGGTTGATCGAGTACATATTATTCATGGCACGAACCAACGCGGCGCACCAATTGGTGAACGCATCAAAACAATGCGTGAACTTGGCTATCATGACCTGCTATTTGATCTTGCCGCAGGTAATCGCTCATTTCTTACCTGTTTTTTCAACCCTGCCAAACTTAAAATCGGCTTTCCCTACCGGAAGATTCGTGCCTGGATGTTTTACGATATTGCGGTCTGCCGTAATGACCTCAGCTTTGAAGTTAATGACATGCTCAAGATGCTGCTCGTATTTGGCGCTAAAACGACCTACCCGCATGTTTACAATATGCCCGGTGTCGCCATACAGCGGGACAAACCCTTTGTAGTATATTTTACCGGCGCCTCTGAACCGGCAAAGTGCTGGCCACGTGAAAACTATGCTGAATTAATTAAACAGATGTCGGCACTTTATCCTGATAAAGACCACCTGGTACTAGGCGGCCTTAAAGACTGGGAACGCGCAGATAAGGTCCTTGATCTAATTAGCAAAAAAGAGAATATTTACGCAATAGAGGCTGACACTATTGAAGAAACCGCTTCTCTAATGAAGGGCGCAGACCTGCTGATCTCTAATGATACAGGCATCAGGCATGTTGCCATTGTCTGCAATACGCCTACAGTTGGCGTGTTTCCGGGCAGACCTTACCGCTACTGGCCAAGATACAGCATTCATGATGCAGTTTTTCCTGAGGAAAACTTTGGCGTCGTGTCTGTCGAAGAAGTTAAGGACGCCTGTATAAAATTGCTTAGCAATATCAATTAAGGCTCACAGTCTTTATTGATATTCCTCATAGGACTTCTCTTCGATAAAATCTGAGCCTAACTTGATATTAATCTCACGTTTTACCTCGGAACGCCTGTCATTAGTAAAGTAAACAGCTCGTGCCAGCTCTATAAAACCCTGATCAAAATTTTTCTGAGACTCTTTATCACGGATATCGTCTTCAATTACCCAGAGTTCTTCATTAATACTCTTCAGTTCTGCAACTTCCTTCTCAACGTCTGCACGGGAAAATGGCAGATCATCTAGTAGTGCATTTAATGCATTAAGTTCATTATTGATATTGATGAGCTTTTCTGGATCAGAAATACGTTCTTTTTTAATTTCCAGGATCGTTACTTTGTCAAAAAATTCACCAATAGAAATCTCTAGTTTTACGTTCATGTTACAATTACCTGATATAAAATATTTTATGCAATTATCCTACGAATTATAAAAATATGCGAATCCTAATTGTACGTATAGGCCGTGCTGGCGATATCGCCATGACAACGCCCGCACTCTCAGCAATAATCAAATGCTATCCTGAGGCCAGCATAACTGTCCTCACCAGCCCGGACGGGCCAAGATTACTTCGAGGCTTTCACCCGAATATTAAAGACATCTGGATATGGAACCGTTCGGGATTACTTGCCTATTTCAATAAGCGCAAGGTTATAAAGAAACTAAGCGAAAATCATTTCGACAAGATTTTCTGTTTTGAGACGAATATCAGGATTGCGAAGATCTTTTCCCGTTATGACTCAGAATTTTACTGGAACAATATAACCAGCAAGACCAGGCATTGCTCTGATATATACCTGGATGTAGTTAAACATGCGTGCCCATCTTTATCGGGTGACTTTTATACCTACCTACCGGTTAGCGAGGATGCTACTCAAAAGGTTAAAGATGAATTATCTTCTATTGGCATTTCTGACGAAGATACAATAATTATGCTGCATCCAACATTCAGCGGCTACTCCAGCAGTCGATTTGCCAGTCTTCTCTCTAAAAAATACCGAACGCAGACAAAGCACCGTCTATGGCCTGCTGCTAAATTTACCGAACTGGGAGTCAGGCTTTCTGAACTATCGCTAAATAATCATCGTAAGCCAAAAATTATTATAGACCTCATCCCTGACGAAGCAGAACTGGGCTGTAAAATTGAAAAAAATGCCAATGGTGCAATCACCCTACTTCTCGAACCACCCAATTTCGAAAGATACAAGGCCCTCATCAAGAGAGCAGATCTGCTGGTAACGCCAAATACAGGTCCACTACACGTTGCCGCTGCAGTAGACACACAAATTGTCGCCCTCTTCTCAGGCTGGAATCCTGCAGATTGTGGACCATTCATGAAACCAGGAAGATTTACTATTTTAAGAGCGGAAGACACAGCTGATCCTGAACTAGGCCTACCTTCCATATCGGTGAGTTCAGTCTTTGATGCCTGTAAAAAACGTCTGCTTTTGAGCTAACAATATAATTCGTGGCCTGCATTCCACTCTTGTATAATAAGGCTTTATTTTAAGCAGAACGAACCATACCAGGGTATCAACTAGTCGCGATGAAAACTGCCATTATTACCGGCATAACTGGCCAGGATGCTGCATATCTAGCAAAACAGCTACTAGACAACAACTACATTGTTTACGGCACGTATCGACGTACCAGTTCACAAAATTTCTGGCGGCTCGAGGAACTAGGTATAAGCGACCACCCGAACCTGCACAAAATAGAGTACGGCCTAAATGATCTTGGCTCAACTATTCAATTACTCGAAACCGCAAACCCTGATGAGGTCTACAACCTGGCTGCACAGAGTTTTGTTGACGTATCCTTCAACCAGTATATGGATACGGCCAATATCACCGGACTCGGACCAATATATATCCTGGAAGCCATACGAATCTTCAACCCTGATATCCGTTTTTACCAGGCATCCACCTCTGAAATGTTCGGCAGGGCTAATGAAGTTCCGCAAAATGAACTCACAAATTTTCATCCTCGGAGTCCTTATGGCGCAGCTAAGGTATACGCACACTGGATGACGGTAAACTACAGAGAAACACACAATATTTATGCTGTTAGCGGTATTCTCTATAATCACGAATCACCTCTACGCGGCCTGGAATTTGTGACACGGAAAATCACCGATGGCCTGGTAAAGATTAAGCTTGGAAAAAAGGACTATATCGAACTGGGTAACTTAAGTGCAAAGCGTGACTGGGGATATGCACGCGACTATGTTGATGGCATGTATAGAATGATGCAGGCAGACAAACCTGATACCTATGTCCTGGCTACTGGTCGCGCAGAAACTGTGCGTGATTTTGTTAACATGTCGTGCAAGGCACTGGAAATAGATATTACCTGGCAAGGTAAGGAACAATATGAAACAGGCATCGATCAGGCAACTGGCAATAAGATTATCCGCATCAATCCGCAGTTTTACCGGAACAATGATGATAAAACCCAACTCGTTGGTGATCCATCAAAAGCGAAGGCAGACCTAGGCTGGGAAGCTGAGACTCAACTGGAAGAGCTTTGCCAGATAATGATTGAAGCCGATATGAGACGCAATAAAGTGCTTTAGAAAAATACAGATAATCTAACCCATTTTAATATGATACACAAAATATGAGCCAAGCAATCAGTGTTGTACTACCTAATTATAATGGTCGCCACCTTCTCGAAAAGAACATGCCTTCTCTGCTACAGTCCCTGGAAGGACTAGAGCACGAAATTATTGTTGTTGATGACTGCTCAGCCGATGATAGCGTATTATTTCTTCACAGTACCTACCCGGACATCCGGCTAATACAAAACGAAACCAATCTGGGTTTTTCTTCTACCTGCAACAAAGGCATCTATGCGGCCAGACTAGAACTGCTATGCGTCGTTAATACCGATGTTACATTCACCCAGGACTACTTCACAAAATCGATTAAGGAATTCGACGATAGTCCACTGTTTGCAGTCAAGGGCGATATCATCAACTATGACCGTTCATTTGAAGACGTGATTAGCATCGACAGAACCACGCTGCTTTATTACAAGCGTGGCTTTCTCCGATTTGACACAAGAACCCCACTAACTCAAAGGACCCTTATACAAAATAATGATGCACAGTTTGTCGGGCTAGGATGCTGTTTTGTCTGCAACCGGGAAATGCTGTTAGAGCTTGGTGGCTTTGATGAGATTTACTCACCGTTCTACTGGGAAGACTGCGACCTTGGCCGAAGGGCAATGGAAAAAGGGTTCAAACTCCTTTATTTACCTGATGCCAAAGTCTACCACCAGGCAAGCTCGACGATTGGCAGTTACCGAAGCAATAATCTAAGAAGACTGGTCTCCAACCGCAATAAGTTTTTATTCACCTGGCGCAACCTCGATAAAAAGCGACTCTGGCTCTCTCATACACCGATTACAGTTTTAAACCTGTTAACGAGATGGATTATTCTTGACTGGAAGTACTATGCTGCATTTTTCTGGGCAATACAGCGTCGACTAAAATTCAGCTAACAGAAAAACTATCAAGTTTCGCGCTCTGCGTATATCCAGTCATCAGCAAAACTGATCCCATAATTAAATGGTTTGATGATGTAACCATTCTCTTTTAACGTAGCAACTACCACATCTTTAGTTCGAAACCATTCACCATCGCCATTATTAGCCCTGAAATCATGACATGAGATAATGAAGCGCTTTATAAAACTAAAATCATCAATACCCTGAACAATCTCCTTCTCTGCACCCTCTATATTCATTTTAAAAAGATCAATTCTGTCGATTTTATAACGCTGAAGAAAATCAGCCCACCTCATCGTAGGCACGTCAATATAACCCTTGGATGTTCCACCAACCGCAGCGTATGAAAAATGACTAACGAATTTTACTGAATCAGCATTGGTTATCGCATAAGGTGATGCAATAAAATTTGGCCCAGCTTTCCTGAATGTATTTGCCAGGCATTCAAATATTACCGGTTGCGCCTCAACTCCAATATAAGTCAAGTTAGGTGATTTCTCAGCAATATATAAAGCCTCATCACCATAACCAGCTCCTAGATCCACAACAACATCATTGTCTTTTGGTAAATAGTTGTGAAAAAACAAACTCTCACAAACCCATAAGATATCTGATTCTTTGGCTAAGTGAGTAGGATGACGAATATATACATATTTACCAAATCTTTTATGGCGATAAAAACCCGTCTCTTTATCAAATCTCACCTGAATCAATCGGTCAATTCGTTTTTTTATACTGTTATATAACTTCATAGTTTTTAATCATTAATAGTTATCCAAAACATTCTAACTAAAAAGAACAATCACCTAATATGAAAGAAATTTTTTAGTTTATTCTTTATGCTTTTCAATCGATTTCTCGGCGGATTAAATTGAACAATTTTTGGCTCACCCGTCCTTGAGTCATATGGCTTATTCACGACCCCTTTCTCAATAACCAGCATGCCGCAATAATAATGTAGCGAGCTAGCCGTTCTTGTAAAATCAGAAACACTTAGCTTTGGCGTCTGTGAATACCATGCATTAATATAGTCAATAAAATTTTTACTATACTCAATAAACGTTCCCCATTTTTTATAGCCGCCGCCACCCCAGCCATTCCAGTAAGAAGTTTGTAGATCTTCGCATAAATAAACACCATTCTCATCAATACATGGAAACAGCTCTTCAAAAGTATTAATTTGCTGCTGCATGCGGTGCCCGCCATCATCCACCAGGATATCTATTCGAGGAATTTCTTTGGCTAGTGTTCTCAGGAAATCTCGATCTTCCTGATCACCAATAAATATCTTTATACGATCTTCTTCTAGATCCTTGCAGTACGGATTTATATCAACACCATATATTTTACATTTCGGCCCAAAATAGTTTTTCCACATTTGCAATGAGCCACCTTCCGAGACACCAAACTCAACAATATGGACATCAGTATCCCTGTAACGAGAAAAGTGCCTGTCATAAACATCAAAATAATGATGCCATTTATGAATAGACTTATCTGTGTTTTCAGTAAAATATTTTTCTAAATCATTCATACCGATTTCCCCTTTACGCTCTTGCTACAGAACGACAACTAATTATAACTATACCGCCCTGCAGCCAGGACAATTAATTCTATTCCAGCACCTCTAGCCAGTCATTTATTTCTCTTTCCGTAGAAAAGCATTTCCTTGATAAATGAATATTATCATTTACCTTCTGTTTCTCACTGAGAATATCTGAAGCCAGCTCGCATAACTTATCAGACAATTTATCGACTCGCTGATTTTCTACAATATGGGTATAAAAACCCATATCCTGAAATTCCGGAAAGACGGTATTATCGTATGAAACACAAATCAGCCCGTGATGAAGCGCCTCAATGTACGAACCGGGCATACCTTCTCCAGAACTGGGAAACAGGAATACATCCGCCTTTTTAAGATATTCATTTACATCATCCACATATCCTTTCAGATAAATAGATTCCTTATATGGCAATGACTCAACAACACGGATCAGTTCATCCATGTACTGCTCACCTTTTTCTCCACCCCCTACTATCCATAAGGCAAATTTGACACCTGCCTCATATAGCCCACGGCATGCCAGCACTGCATCAATCTGCCCCTTACCGTGTGCCACCCTGCCCACGTGTACGATATTTAAGCATTGCGGATCAGACAGACCTGGCTTACCCTGAATATCATCAGCAAATGTAAAAGATGGTCTTATAACCCGGTATTCAGCCTTACCACGAACCGGCACGATCTGCCTGACGTTTCTATCCAGGTGCTTTGAGATAGCAACGTGATGATCAACACAGGAATAGACCTGGTTATGTATAGCATCCCTCTTTGGCCTGCTCTTGGTCGTGCCATGCCAGACCGTGACATTTAGCAATTTCCCCATGAAGGAAAAATACAGGGTCTTCAGCTCTGAGGCGCCAAAAAATATCACGTTATGTATTTGATGTGCATCTATTATTGCACGCACGCCAAATAACATTGCAGGACTAAATGTTCGACTTGCAAAACCGACTGATTCACATTTGAATGGGTAGCTACCTTGCTGATAGAGTTGTTCAACAAATGAGCCACGCTTACAAACCAGAACAACCTTTGATACACGCGATAATGTCTCGGCCAGCCTTACAGCAGATCGCTCCATGCCGCCTGTTCCGCTTGAGAAGCACATCACCGCAACTGGTTTAGTTTTTATATCCATTCAAATCAATCATCAATAATTTTCAGCAGGTTAAACCCTGACTAGCGTATTTTTTCATAAACATCTTTGGCACTAATACCTACCAGGCAATCCGTATGATTTAATGGACACACCCTCTTAAAGCAGGGGCTGCACTCCAGGTTTTTATAAAAGATATTCATCTTTTCATCTAAAGCCAGTGGCGGTGTATAGTCAGGTGTTGATGAACCGTAAATGACATTAAGCTTGATACCAACTGCCGCAGCCACATGCATCAGGCCTGAATCATTCGTTACCACCTGCTCAACACAGGACAGCAAATCAATGACATCAACCAGCTCGGTCTTGCCGCACAGATTTATTGCATTGCTATCAAATGCCCCAGTAATGCTTTTGCCTAGTGCCTTTTCTTTTTCCGAACCAAGCACCCATACCTGATAACCTTTTTCAATCAGCATCCCTATCAGCTGCCTGTAATAGTCTTCAGGCCATTGCTTTGCCGGGCCGTATTCTGCACCTGGCATCATCGCGATAACAGGGCGTGATAGATCCAGTCCGAGCTCCTTCGTCAACCTGTCACGATTAGCGATATCTACATTCAGTTCTGGAAATGGTGTACTGGGAGCCTCAGCCATGCCCTCATAGGCATGCGCAACATAGCGCTGCACCGTTTTCTTCAGAATTTTTTTATCCAGATGGCGTATATCGTTGATCAGGCCATAACGCATCTCGCCCTTAAATCCCGTGCGTATTTTTGCCCGGGCAAAAAAAGGCACCAGTGCCGATTTCCATGAGCGCGGCAATACAATTGCATGCGTATATTTATTATCTCTAAGGCCACGTCCAAGCTTAATACGCCTGATCAGTGAAAACTCACCATGCCTGACTGGTAAAGCAATGCCCTGGTTAACCTGCGGCATCCTCTGCAAAACTGGTAACGACCACTCAGGTGCCACCACATCAATAACACATCCAGGGTAAAGTTTTTTTAGCGTAATAAACAGTGATTGCGCCATGACCATATCGCCCACCCATGAGGGACCAACAATCAGGTATCGTCTCGACTGGTCTGTCATAGGCTATTCAGTCGCAGAACCATATTGCGCGGCGATTTCTATATTTTTCTGCAGATGGTGCCTATTGATAGTACCCACTATCATGCTGCTAACAGCTGGCTGAGTTAACACATGTTTAATAGATTGCTCAACGCCCTGACCACCCGCAGCTACACCAGCATAACCACTGAGCAACCCCTTTTTAATAACAACGCCCTTATTTAACTCCATGGCTCTATCCAGAACAGGCTGCTCTTCATTGTATTCAAGATTACAGGTCGCCATCACTACATCGCAGTGCTCAACTACCCACAGGCCGCCTGCAACAGTCTTACTCGACATACCAAACGCCCTGATCAGGCCCTTCTGTTTTAGATTTTCAAGCTCCTCAAAAACTTCTTCTTTTTCTATAATCGCCATATCATCGCCGCTGGAATGTACCAGTACCACATCGAGATAATCGCGGCGTAATTTTCTCAAACTATTTTCAACGCTTTCACGTGTATGCCTGGCAGAAAAATCAAATCGTGATTGTCCATTCTCAAATATCTCACCCACCTTGGTTTCAATGACCCAGTCGTGGCGTTGTGCCAGCAACTTGCCCAGGCGCTCTTCACTGGTTCCATAGGCCGGTGCGGTATCAATAAAATTAATACCCATTGACCACGCCATATCCAGAATGCGCATTACATCCTGATCATTTGGAATTTTGAAATCCTGGGGATATTTAACCTGTTCATTACGACCAAACTTGACCGTACCCAAGCCAAGCGCACTAACTTTAATACCCGTTGATCCTAAAGATCTTAATTCCATTACCTCAACCACCTTGATTCTTCATTCCACGGCAAGCATGCATAAGCCGGATTTAGCCATGCTGGTAAATTATCATCATCAGCACAGCCTGTTTTTTCATCTTCAATTATTTTGAGAACATGCTCAGCCATTATCGGCGATAGTGCCATTTTTGTCGGCCAGGCAGTAATCACTTTGCCGCGTTGCTCCACATAAAAAGTATCAGGGCGTTGGCCATCAGGCTTTTTAACTTCGGCACGGTCTATATCCAGTGTAACCCACTGTGACTTTGACTGATCCAGCCAAGGGATTAACTCAGACAATTCAGATTTTGCACACTCAAGCTGCTCGGCATCAGAGCGACGCACACCATCTTCGGCCAGCTGCCCACCCAGATACCAGACAACCTCACCATGTTGATCATGGTTCGAGGTAATCGTTATTCTCGGATTCACGCTCGCGCCCATGCAGTGGGCAAACACCATATCAGAAAGCCCACCGCGCATCATTACCATTTTCAATGGGCGTAGCTGCATCTCGGGTTGCTGCAGACCAAGACTAGATAACAGGGCCGCATTACCCTGCCCTGCGGTCAGCACGATTTTTTTAAATTCGAATGCATACTGTTTGTCGTTCTTCGACTCAACAGACAACACGTTATTCTCGTATTTGATCGAGCCTGCTTTAATCGCCATTATAGAATCCATCACAGGCTCAGCGATCGCACGCACCACGCTCATGGCATCAAACACAGGCTCATCCAGCGCATAAATCTGGCCTTTGAAATCGGCGCGCTGAAAAATGGCGGGTCGTGTATTTTTATCCAGCTCATTGGTGCGCGCACGCATCACCTTGCTGGCAAAGAAACCCGAGACACGAGAAGTCAAACTGGAAGTCGACCAGAGGTAGTGTGCTTCAGATAATAGCGTCGCCTTTGATAGATCCAGCATACCCTTACCCTGATAACACTTACGCCAGAGAGCTGGCATATCTGCAACGGCCTCAGACGAGGCAGTTAATTTACCGGTGAGCGCATACTTGGTGCCGCCGTGAATAATGCCCTGTGCAAAACGGGTCTGACCTGCACCCAGTGCATCGGCTTCGAGTAAAACCACCTTATATCCGGCCTGCTTTAACCGTGCCAGCGTCCACAGGCCTGCTATGCCACCACCAACGATCAGTACATCTACAGCAATGGTGGCGCTTGCAGCCATTAAGTAACTTATCCCTTTTCCCTGATAGAGCCAATTATCTCTGTGGTAGAGACACCTGCCACATAAGACAAAACTTTTACCTGGCCGCCGGCTTTACGTACACAGTCGCCACCGGGAATTTTGTCTGGATCGTTATCGCCACCTTTCACCAGAATATCTGGTTTCAGATCACAGATTAAACGGGTGGGCTCATCCTCGGTAAAAGGTACCACCCAGTCGACACACTCCAGCGCAGCCAGCATCAACATCCTGTATTCAACATTATTAACCGGTCGATCAGCCCCTTTCAGTCGGCGCACGGTTTCATCAATATTCACCGCAACTACCAGGCGATCACCCAGCTGGCGTGCCTGCTGCAGATAAGTAACGTGACCCGCATGCAAAATATCAAAACAGCCATTGGTCATAACAATAGTTTCACCGTGCTGGCGGCAGGCATCGATGGCATTAAACAGGCTTGCCTCATCGAGCACACCGCGTTCCACTTGAAAGTATTCGCGGTTCGCCAGCTGCATCTCTTCAACGGTAACACTCGCAGTTCCCGATTTCGCTACAACCAGCCCGGCAGCAAAGTTGGCCAGCGCGGTACTATGCGGCAAATCCTGGCCTACTGCTAACGCCGCTGCCAGGGTAGAAATCACGGTATCGCCGGCGCCAGTCACATCATAGACTTCACGTGCACGTGTCGGTAAGTGCGTCACAGTTTTATTGCTTTCGATCAGGCTCATGCCGTGCTCGCTGCGCGTTACCAGCAGGGCGCCCAGTTGATGTTTGTCACAAAGCATTCCCGCCTTCGCCACCAGTTCATCTTCATCCGCACACTTACCAACCACTTCCTCGAATTCGGAAAGATTAGGCGTAATCAAACTGGCACCCGCGTACTTGCTAAAATCTTTACCCTTGGGGTCAACCAGTACCGGAATATTTCTTTCCTTGCACAGCGCGATCAGCGTCTGGATATTTCGCAGACTACCCTTGCCATAATCAGAACAGACCACGACATCGTGCTCATCCAGTAATTTTATAAATTCAGCCTCCATGGCCGACAAATCCTGACCAATAAAGCCGTCTTCAAAATCAAGGCGGATCAACTGCTGGTGACGGCTCATGACGCGAAGCTTGGTAATCGTTGGATTATCCTGCAGGCGAATAAATTTTGTATTGACACCAGACGACTGTAATTTTTTCTCCAGTGCACTGGCGGCATCATCATCACCGGTTAAACCCAGCACTGTACTTTTTGCACCCAGCACAGCGATATTGAGCGCCACGTTACCGGCACCGCCGGGGCGCTCTTCTATTTCACTAACATGCACCACCGGTACCGGCGCCTCGGGCGAAATTCGTGAGGTCGGGCCATGCCAGTAGCGATCGAGCATAAGATCGCCAACCACCAGTACTCTGGCTTTTTCAAAAGAGGGAATCTGTACGTGCATAGCAGGTTTGAACTAATCCTTGAGGACGTATTCACATCCACAATACGGACACTTTGCCGAACCGGTCTCTTCCACCGGGATATAAACCTGTGGATGAGAATTCCACAGACTGGTTCCCGGCATCGGACAGTGAATCGGCAGGACATTTCTGTGGACCTCGTGCACCCTTTCTTCGTTGGGTATTTCCAGATCAGTTCGTTCTGCCGTCTTTGGATTAGGCATTATTCATCTCCTGTCTAAAATTTTTCACCGAGGCACTAAACCAGGTTGACCCATTCAGGATGCATATCCAGTCGGCCATGTACCAGGTCAAAATACAGTGTCTGCAGTTTCTCAGTAATCGGGCCACGACCACCATTACCGATAGTACGATTATCAACTTCACGTACCGGCGTGACTTCTGCTGCGGTACCGGTAAAGAACACCTCGTCGGCGATATAAACTTCATCACGGGTAATGCGCTTTTCACGAATTTCATAACCCTGACTACTGGCTAGCGCAAACAGGGTGTTTCGAGTAATACCATTTAACGCAGAGGTTAAATCTGGCGTATAGATCACGCCATCACGCACAACAAAAATATTTTCGCCACTACCCTCTGCGACATAACCTTCGCTATCGAGCAGCATGGCCTCATCATAACCACAGGCCAGCGCCTCCTGCAGCGCCAGCATAGAATTGATGTAGTGGCCATTAGCCTTGGCCTTGCACATGCTGATATTGACGTGGTGACGGGTAAATGAGGATGTACGGATACGAATACCCTTTTCCAGCGCCTCCTTACCCAGATAGGCACCCCACTTCCAGGCAGCAACAATCACATGCACTTTCAGGTTGTCGGCACGCAGACCCATACCCTCTGAGCCATAAAAACACATCGGGCGGATGTAGGCGGTTTCCAGATTGTTTTCTCTTACCGCGGCACGTTGCGCTTCACTAATGGTTGCCATATCAAAGGGCATCTTCATCTGCATGATATGGGCAGAATCGAACAGGCGACGGGTATGCTCTTCAAGTCGAAAAATGGCGGTACCTTTATCTGTTTTATAAGCACGCACGCCTTCAAATACGCCCATGCCATAATGCAATGTATGAGTCAGTACGTGCACCCTGGCATCACGCCATGGCACCATCTCACCATCAAACCAGATTACGCCGTCGCGATCGTCCATGGTTTGTTTCATTCGTCTCTCTCCAAAATCATATAAGTAAAAATAACCACAGCAGCTATTGCTGCTGTTCTTCATGTTCTTTTTCAGGCATCAACCGTTGCCATATCGCTGCAACACTGTCCCTGTAACTGGATAGCATTTCTATATCCAGCGCCTCAATCATCAGCGCCTGCCTGTTGGTCTGCTCACGATATAGCCGGTATGCCTGGCTTAGCGTCTCCACCTCTTTGGCAGTAAACCAGTCACAACACGGCAGACCCTCTAAAAAATCCAGAGTCGAGGTATGTTCCAGCAAATTGCCGTGCTGTTTTGCATTTAATAACACACCCGCCTGCACCAGAAATTCGATATCAACAATACCACCGGCATCCTGCTTGATATCAAACCCGCCTGAGCCCTTACTACCTAGGTGTGCGCGCATTTTATAGCGCATTTCGGCCACATCCCGACATAAAGTCGAAGTTTCCCGTTCCACCATCAAAACTGATTTGCGGATTCTATCAAATTCCTGCCTGACGTGGTCATTTCCGGTGACAATACGTGCACGAATTAACGCCTGATGCTCCCATGTCCAGGCCTTTTCACGCTGATATTGCTCAAATGCATTCAGGCTACTCACCATCAGGCCCGACTTGCCCTCGGGACGCAGCCGGATATCGGTTTCATAGAGCAATCCCGAATAGGTGCGCGCCCCCAGGATATGCAGTATTTTTTGCGCGACACGGGCAAAAAAGGTGGCATTATCGATGACCTTATCCCCGGCTATATTACCCTCGCTGTACTGCTGCTCACCGGTGCTATCGTGCAGAAAGACCATATCCAAGTCCGAGCCATAACCCAACTCCAGCCCACCCAGCTTGCCATAGGCCACGATTGCCATGCCAGGAAACTGTGTTTCACCATCAACCACACAGACCGGGCGACCATGCTTCTGGCAGGCCTCATCCCAGGCCAGCTCCAGCACCTTAACCAGAATGGCCTCGGCGACATGGCTCAGCGTAGTCCCGACATCGGTCACCGTCAGCACCTGGTTCACATTCAGCACCGCAGTCTTCATCAACTGGTTATTTTTGAACTGGCGCAGGCGATCCATGTATTGCTCAAGATCACCCTGGGCCACCGACGACAGCAGGTATTCCAGCTCCTGGGCCAGCGCCGAATAATTCTTTACCTGGTACAGCTCACCAGTATCGAGCAGCTCATCCAGCAATATTGGGTGCGCCATCAACTGCTGCACAAACCACGGGCTGAGCGCACACAACGACAGCATCTGCCGGGCTGCCTCCGGGTATTCCAGCAGCAGGTTGATATAAACCTGGCGACCGGCGACCGCGCTCAAAATCTGCAGCACGCGCTCAAGCAACTGCATCGAGCTCGGGTAGCTGGCGGCCTCTTGCATCAACCTAGATAGCAGTTTCAGCAAGCGTTGCGTCGCTGGCTCAGACAGGGCACGAATATGCGCATCACGTCTGAACAACTCGAGTCGCTCGAGCGCGGCCTCGGCATCTGAAAAATGGTGCTCGACAAACCAGTGCAGCAATTCATCGCGACCAGCCTGGCTTGCCCAATACGACATCAGGGCCAGCGCGTTCTCCTCTGCAGGCGTATCCGCAGCCTGCTCTCGTGAAATAATAGCCTGGAAGACCGCGTGCACATGATTACGGTGCTGCTCAATTTTTTCTGCCAGCGCTGGCCAGTCAGGCTCATCCATGGCCAGTGCCAGCCTTTGCCTGGCGACCTGATCAACGGGCATGCTATGCGCCTGCATGTCCCGATCCATCTGGATCCGGTTCTCCAGTCGCCGCAGGAAGCGATAGGCCTGTTGCAACTGATCGACCTCCTCGTGAGCCAGCAGATGCATCTCACCTAGTAAATCCAGCACCGCCAGAATACCGCGTATCTGCAGGGTTACATCGTGACCACCGCGAAGCAACTGGAATGTCTGGCCGATAAATTCTATCTCGCGGATACCGCCACGGCCAAGTTTGACGTTGTCCTCAATACCCTTGCGACGCACCTCGGCCTCGATCATGGCCTTCATTTCACGAATCGATTCAAACGCCGAAAAATCCAGGTAGCGCCTGAACACAAACGGGCGCAGCATCGCCTCAAGGTAATCAATATCCACCTGCCTGCCTGCCAGTGCCCGGGCCTTGATCATGGCGTAGCGCTCCCAGTCACGTCCTTGCGACTGGTAGTATTGCTCAACCGCCGCAAAACCCATCACCAGCGGCCCGCTCTCGCCATATGGCCGCAGCCGAGTATCGACCCGGAAGACAAAACCGTCTTTAGTGGTTTCATTGAGAAACTTGACCAGATTTCTCGCCAGCCGCAGGAAAAACTCGTAATTGGACAGGCGACGCCCGCCCTGCGTCTCCCCCTCCTCGTGATACATAAAAATGAGATCAATATCCGAAGAGAAATTCAGCTCATGACCACCTAGCTTGCCCATAGCCAGCACCAGCATGGCCTGTGGCTCACCCGTCTCGCTCATCGGTGTACCCATGACCTCGACAGCCCTGGCATGCAGGTAATCCAGCGTTACCGAGACCATAGCATCGGCGAAGTCACTGAGCTCAGCCAGTACCTGTTCCAGCGATGCAATATTTGCCAGGTCACGCCAGGCAATACGCAGCATCTCCTTTTGCCGTTGCAGGCGTAGCGTCTCCATCACGGCTTCATCACCTTCAAGGCCAGCGATGGCTGCGCTAACACGCTTTTTATAATCAGCAAGCCCAAGGTCGGCATGCAGGCCATTTTCCACCAGCGATTTCAGCAACAACGGCTTACGTATACACAAACGCGCCACAAATTCACTACACGCCCAGATGCGACCAATATCAGACAGCTCAATGGGTATTTCATTGGTTAACCCCTGGGTCTCGCACGACTGGCACCAGTCCTGCCAGTACAGGCTGACAGCCTCCTGCAATACAGGTGGCAGTTTTTCGGTTAATTCAGCGGGGATTGAAGGCATGGCTTAATTTAAAACGAATAGCGGCAGAAACATAGGCCTTCTTTATTGAAAACTAAAGAAGCCTGTCATCTTGAACGCATGCGAGACTAATTTCGATGGAGGAAAAAATTGAATAGCCGTTTTATGGTGGCCCGCATGGCAAAATACATGGAAGTATTTTGTAAATTTTTTCCAAGTTGCTGCATGGCGGAGTGGGTCATCGCACCAACGGGCGAGATACTTTTCTTACAACAGCATAAGAAAAGTACCCACTAAATTCGCTCCCGGCGAATTTAGTTTTGGGTCACGTTTTGTTTCGCCACAAAAAGGTGACACGTGCCAGCAAGCTCGCAACCAAAAGTCATGGATGGCACAGCAATGATTAAATTTTGTAGTGTGAACATCGGTTTTGTGTCCATGAGAAATCTGACTCAGTAAACTGCAAGTAGTAATCCGTTCGCTTGACTCACCTACTTTAGAAGCAATTGATACATCAGAAGTAGGTCGGATGCATTGATAATTCCATCAGGAGCCGTGGGAGGATAGAAATCGGCATGACCCGGTTCTGTACCAGGTGGTGCAGACAGACCAAGAACGATCTGTTGAACGATAACCAAGTCGGCGACATTCACTTGTCCATCTTCATTGACATCTCCGTCGACTGTTACGTTGCTCGCATGTCTTATCAATGCACTGCCAATAGTGATATTGCCATAGTCATCGTCATTGGCAAAAAGGAGCACATTAACAGCAGCCTGATTATCGGAGAGCCAGTACACTCGGCCAGACCAGTGTTGTGCAAGCGGTAATCCTGCAGTCATGCCAGTAAGGTACTCTGATCGTTCACCAGTTCCTAAATTCAGCAACACTCCCCAAAAGTTGAGCAGGTATTCTACCTTTGGACCCTGATCCGATAACCCTCCGTCGAACTCCTTCAAACCGACTGCTGCAAACAGGCCACGAATCTGTTCATCTGTGGCATACGAGAAATTTTCATAGGTATTACCTACACCTAACTGCGCATTGACCTGATTGAACGACAGGCCGGCAGTTTCAGTGAGATCAAGCCATTCAAGACCTGTTGCTGTGTCCCAGGTGATTGCACCATCACCTGTTACCAGCCAGTCTCGTTCAACTAAGGCAGCGTAACAGGTCTGGACGATTGACTCTGTCAGAAATAATGTTAAGACAAAGTAGTTGACATAGATACGCATGGATTTCACGATGCCAGTCGTTGACGCATCAATTTGCCGATAAAGATAATTGCAAACAGATAATCTGAGATTGAAAATATTCATGATTCATCTTTTACACACAACTATAACTAGACTCACTAAATATCTCTTTTACAGCAGGAACTTGTTATTGTGCGTATTGAAGGATGTGTTGTGATATCCATGAATTCCTGTTCCTCAGAAGTGTAAACTACTAAGTTGTTTTTAACACGGCTCTTTTGTATGAACAAGCGTATTTATAAATAAAATACATCCTGTAATTCACTTTACAAACCAGCCAAAAAACGCCTAAACGGAAATGACGAGCGTTTATAACCTCATATACCAGAAAACAAAACAGCCTGAACCCTGCTATGCAGAGCCCAGGCCGTTCAAGCCGATATTGCGCTAACGCTTAACCGCCAAACATCCCCTTAAACATATAGAAGAATATGATTGAAAGTATGGCACCTGCCGGCAGGGTAATGACCCACGACATAAAGATATTACGAATCACCGCCAGGTTGAGCGCCGCCATACCACGTGCCAGCCCCACACCCAGCACCGCACCGACCAGTGTGTGCGTTGTTGAGACAGGAATACCCGTACCTGATGCCAGCACGACAGTGGTCGCTGCGGCCAGTTCGGCAGCAAAACCACGGCTGGGGGTCAGCTCGGTAATTTCCTTACCGACGGTGGCAATCACCTTGCGGCCATACATGGCCAGCCCGAGCACGATACCGACGCCACCGAGCAGCAACACCCACACCGGCAGGATCGACTTGGCGGCGACCACACCACCGTTATTGATAATACCCACCACGGCAGCGACCGGGCCAATGGCATTGGCGACATCATTGGAGCCATGCGCAAAGGCCATACCACAGGCGGTGACGATCATCAGTACGCCAAAGACTTTTTCAACATTGGTGTAGTGGAAATAGCGGTCTGCGGCGGGGTCAATTTTGATGCGCTGAATAAACAGGTGGCCGATAACCATTACAATCAGGCCAATAATCACCGCATAGACATAACTCTCGCCCGTGGTTATTTCCAGACCGACGTGTTTGAGGCCCTTGACCATGGTCACCAGTGCAATCATGAAACCGGCCAGGAAGATGTACACTGGCACATAACGCCTGGCATACATCAGCGGATTTTCCCGGTTAAGGATCAACGTCTGCACACTACGGAACAGCATGTAAGACATAATGCCTGCCAGCAAGGGCGAGATCACCCAACTTGCAACGATAAAACCGATTTTGTCCCATTTGACCGCGTCCATACCGATGCCGACCATGGCGAAACCGACGATGGCACCGACAATGGAGTGCGTGGTTGAAACCGGCCAGCCATTACGCGAGGCGATCAACAGCCATATGCCCGCCGCCAGCAACGATGCCAGCATGCCGTACAGCAGCAAATCGGGCGAGCCCGAAATAATTTCGGCATCAACGATACCCTTGCGAATGGTCTTGGTGACCTGGCCACCGGCAAGCACAGCACCGGCGAATTCGAAGATAGCCGCGACGATAATCGCCTGCTTGATGGTCAGTGCTTTGGAGCCGACTGACGTCGCCATGGCATTGGCCACATCATTGGCGCCAATGCCCCAGGCCATAAACAGGCCAAACACGGCAG
>JAOUPA010000094.1 GCA_029880105.1 Gammaproteobacteria bacterium | reverse complement strand
TGCACTGGAGTGATGGCATACACTGGAAACGTTTGGGTAATATAATTAACTGATAGTCTGCTGAGAGGAGTAAGGCATGAAAAAGCAAGCCATGAAAATAAATACTATGAAAAATCAGAAAGGAATGACCCTTATTAGCTGGATGGTGGTGCTAGCTTTTGCTGGATTTCAATTTATGCTGGCCATCAGGATTATGCCGGTTTTTGCTGAAGACCATACAATTACATCAATATGGAAGGCATTAGAGACAGATATTGAGTTGGTGGGTAAGAGCCCAAAAGATATTCATAAATCTATTCAAAGAAAATTCAAAATTAATAATGTTAAAGACATTGATCCGAGAGATATTGTTATTAGAAAATCCGAAGGATACAATGTTGTTACGCTTGAGTATGAGCCGCGAGGTAAACTTGTCGGTCCGCTTGATTTTATTGTTAGCTTCAAGCATGAAGCCAAGATAAAATCCAGGTAAAACGGCTTTTTAAATTTTCAGTATTCATGGATCAAAGTCAACATCTGTTAGTGCTCGCAAACAGGCTTGAATATACGTTCGAAAATATTGAGCTGCTTAATGAGGCACTGACGCACAGGAGTGTTAGTTCAAATAATAATGAACGGTTTGAGTTTCTTGGCGATAGCATATTAAATTTTGTTATTGCTGATGTATTGTTTCAACAGAGACCTGATTTACGTGAGGGTGATTTAAGTCGGTTACGGGCGAGTCTTGTTAATGGTGAAACGTTGGCAGAGATTGCGCGTGACATGAATCTCGGGGATTGTATTAATCTCGGTGCCGGCGAGTTAAAAAGTGGTGGCTTCAGGCGAGCCTCTATTCTTGCTGATACGGTCGAAAGTATTCTAGGTGCTGTTTATTGTGATAGTGACTTTGATACCTGTCGTGCCTTGATTTTACGGTTGTTTGAAAGCCGGCTCAGTAACCTTCCCGATCTTGATAGCCTGAAAGATCCAAAGACTCGTCTGCAGGAATTGCTGCAATCACGGCGTCTGTCAGTGCCTTTCTATGAAGTGGTAGGTGTGAGTGGCAAAGCGCATGCACAGGTCTTTAAAGTGCGTTGTAGTATTGAGGAAATAGACTGTGTCACACAGGCAGAAGGTGGTAGTCGAAGAAAAGCGGAACAGCATGCAGCTGAGGCTGCTTACGAACAGGTTAAAAATAAACTGAATGTCTAAACTGGATAAGGTTGCATACCGTTGTGGATATGTCGCAATTATTGGGCGACCTAATGTCGGTAAATCTACACTACTAAATCACATTCTGGGTATTAAGCTCAGTATTACTTCAAGAAAACCTCAAACTACGCGACACCAAATTCTTGGTATAAAAACTGACGAACATTTACAGGCTATTTATGTTGATACGCCGGGACTCCATCAGCGCCGTGGTTCAGCCATCAATAAATACATGAATCGGGCAGCTGCTTCTGTAATGGTCGATGTTGATATGCTGTTGTTTGTGGTTGAGGCGTTGGAGTGGACTGATGAAGATGAGGCCGTGCTACAGCGTCTGGAAAGTATAAAGCTCCCGGTGATTCTAATTGTTAATAAGGTCGATCAGGTGGCTGATAAGGAAGCGCTATTGCCATTTCTGAGTAAAGTCTCTTCGAAATTTAATTTTCATCAGGTGATACCTGCTGCTGCAGTTAAAGGTCTGAGTGTTGATCAGGTTGAGCAGAGTGTGGCTTCTCTATTGCCGGAAAGTGAAGCTATTTATCCAGAAGATCAGCTGACCAACCGCAGTATGCGTTTTCTTGCAGCGGAAATTATAAGAGAAAAACTGGTAAGAGAGCTGGGTCAGGAATTGCCATACACATCGACAGTCGTTATTGATAAATACGACGAAGACGCTGATTTGATTCGAATTCATGCCACCATTTTCGTTGAGACTAAGGGGCAGAAGGCGATTATTATTGGGCGCAAAGGCGAACGTATGAAATCAATTGGCAGTAAAGCTAGAAAAGACATTGAGACTTTGTCTGAAGTGAAGGTGTACCTGAATCTCTGGGTAAAAGTCAGGGAGGGCTGGTCGAATGATGAACAGGCGCTACGTGGCCTGGGTTATGGCGAAGAATAAATCAGGTTAAATATCGTGCGCGTTGAAACTCAAATCGCGTATATCCTGCACAAACGTCCTTATCGCGACAGTAGTCAAATAGTCGAGGTATTTACACGTGATTATGGCCGTATCACATTGATGTCACGTGGTAGTCGCGGTGTAAAGTCTCGTAGTAGTGGTTTGCTTCAACTATTCAGACCTCTATTAATAGGCTGGCATGGCAGAGGTGAAATGCCTTTTTTAAATGCGATCGAGATGGCTGAGATTAAGGCGCCAGCCTTAACTGGCAAATCGCAGATATCGGCGATCTACGTTAATGAGTTGCTAGTTTATTTACTTCACAAAAATGATATCCATGCGGATATCTTTGATCAATATCATGCATGCCTGTATGACCTGAAAGAGAATAGTGATATAGAGCTTGTCTTGCGCCTTTTTGAGAAAGAGCTGCTGCAATCACTGGGTTTTGGTCTAAATCTTGTAGTCGATGCTGATAGTGGTGAGCCGGTGCAAGAGGATGCTCATTATGCATACCACCTTGAACATGGACCAGTCAGATGTGAGAAAAGTCGGCAGTTAAAAAACCCAGTTTTGTCGGGTGAGAGCCTGCTGGCTTTTGAGAGAAATAAAATTGGTACGGATCAACAGCGTAGTGAGATAAAACAATTGATGCGTTATGTTCTGGCGGGGCATCTTGGTAATAAGAAACTCAGGAGCAGAGAGCTGTTTCGTCAACCAAAAATAAAAACGAACTAGATTTAACTGGTCCTGATAACTAGGGGACTTTTGGCAGGATAGAAAGTGCCTCATGTTCTGGCGTGCCGTTTTTTCCGTTCATCCATCGCAAAATGTCATAGTAGCTTCTGATGTTCTCTACGTAGCGTACTGGCTCCCAGCCGCGAGCATAACCATGTTTGGTTTTTTTGTACCATTTGCGCTTTGCTAACAAGGGCAACACCTGTTTTACATCAATCCATTTGTTAGGGTCATTACCCATTTGTTCGGTAATAATGCGGGCGTCTTCCAGATGGCCATAGCCGACATTATAAGCGGCTAGTGCCATCCATGTTTTATCGGGTTCTTCAATTTCTTTATCAATTTTCTTTAGTCGAGAAGCAAAATATTCTGCGCCACCACGAATGCTGCTTTGTGGTTTGAGCCTGTTTTTTATATCCAGTTGTGCGGCTGTCGCCTGTGTCAGCATCATAATGCCGCGTACGCCAGTGGGCGAGGTTGCCTTGGGATTCCAGTGAGATTCCTGATAGCCAATTGCTGCCAGCAGCTTCCAGTCGAGCCCATGTTCAGCAGCAGCCTTTTCAAACATGGCCTGGTATTTTGGTAGACGTGTTTCAATGTGTTTCTGAAAATACAGGGTGCCAACATAATCAAAATTTTCAGCATGGCCATAGGTGCGTTCAATCAGTCGGGTGAGTTCACCATTATTCTTTATCCGCTCAAAAAACTTAACTGCAGCAGCATATAAGCTATTATCTTCGTTTTTTGGAAATGCCCATGCGATCTGTTTAGGATCGCCGATATCAAAGGCCGTGCGTATATTTAACATAAAACGCTGGTTCAGGGTGACCTCGTTAGAATCTGCAATGGTGTAGTCAATTTCTTCGTCTGCCACCATCTGTATTAATTCTTCGCTTTCAAGTTTGGTGTTGCTGGTCCAGATGAGATCGGGATGGTTGGCTCGTTCGGTAATCAGGGTACTTTCGTGGCTGGATTCGGCAACGATTTCGAGTCGCTTATCCTTTATATCATCGAGCGATTTTGGTCGAGTTTTGTTGACGTTATAAATTAGCTGCTCTGTTACCTCCTGATAGCTGGGGCCGAATTTTAGAATTTCTTTTCGGGGTTCGGTAATCGATAACCCGGCTGCTGCTATATGTGCACGACCACTTTTAATGTCTTCGAGTAAATTAGTGAAAGAATTGGGTACAACCAGGGTGAGTTTGACGCCAAGCTGGTCGGCAAACATTTTTGCCAGGTCATATTCAAGCCCTGCAGGGCCATCAGCACTTTCATAATAGGTGGTAGGGCTGTTACGAGTCAGGACTTTCAGTTCACCACTTTCGAGGACCTGCTCCAGAATAGAATCACTCAGAATCTTTGGTAAGCTATTGAAAAGAAACACAATAATGCCGACAGTTATAGCCAGTATTACGGAAATCAGGCGAAATTGAGATTTTCTACTGGAAATAACACTATCCTATAGCAGCACGTTACAGTGAGGATTATAGCCTGTTTTGCTGAGTTACAAAGGCGAGTGGTTGTGTGGGTTTTTATTCAGATGGCTACTGTTAGGTGAGAAAATATATAGTTTAGTAATACTTGTTGTCAGTGTTTAGATATTGCTGTTGAGATTGAAGCCTGTTACTGATTATGAATGACTCTGGCATAGATACGTTGATGGTTTTTGCTGGGGGTTTTCTTTCTTGAGTCTTCCCATAAAAGTAGTGCCGTTGAGCTTTTTGAGCTGTAGACAAGTGCTGGGTAGCGTCGAATGCCGGGCGCACCGGGGTCGGTCAAGACAAATTCTTCGGACATTTCACCCTGTGGTGAAATATAGCGTCCATAGACATCCATATTCATAGCTGTCTGGTCGCGGCGTAGATCATACCAGACAACGAGGAATCGTTGTTGTTCCGTGTCGAATATGACCGAGGGGAATTCCTGGTAATCATTTTCTACCGCAATAGGAAATGCCTTACCAATATGCTTGCCATCGCTGGCCCTGACCAGTGCACCAAATACGTCGAGCCCCATTTTCTGGTAATCACGGGCCGTTGTCCAGACAACCAGGAACAGGTCATCTTCTGGTGAATAACTGGCGGCATATAAAGAAGGGGGTAGGCAGGCATCCTCTTCGGTATCGATCAGGATACCGGGTTTCGCTTCATCATCAGAATTCTGGACAAAGGCAGCAAATATTCCTTTGCCTTCCAATGTCGTGGATAAATACTGTTGCTCATCAACTATGTCACGCCAGACAACCAGGAAGCGTTTTCTTTTTGGGTCGTAAACCAGGGAAGGCTTGTCCTGCTTGCCTTCGCCTTTTGCGATTAGAAATTCTTTGTCTAATAGCTCACCCTTGCTGCTGATAAAACGTGCGAAAAGTTTTTCTTGTGGAGACGTAAGTGTGTCATTTTTCCATGCAACCAGGAAACGTTGCTTGTCTGGGTCAAAAGCTACTGCTGGCATTTTTTGCGCTGTTCTACGGTCTGTAATGGCAAAGTTTGTACCGATTGGGTTACCATCGGTTGTTAATAACTGCGCATAAATATCAGAGTCAATACTGTCCGCATTGCGCCAGTCAGACCAGACCACCAGGTATTGTTTATTGACAGGGTCAAAGGCGACAGAAGACTCACCCTGACCACCTTTATGATTAGATATGACGATATCATCTGAGACAGGTTCACCCTGTGCGTCCAGTATGCGGCCGTAGACATCAACATCAGTTTTTGATTGGTAGCGTACATCGGACCAGGTAATCATAAACTGGTCATCAATTGAGTTATACGCCACCGTAGGCTTGCTCTGCAATGAGTCACGTGCAGATACCGGGAAGTCATTACCGTGGGTAGTGGTTGAGGCCAGGCTCAGTGTGCCAGCAGTGCATAGGATAAACAGGGTGCGTTTTATGTTCATGCTTAGTAGCTCCTGCCGTTATGTGCATTGCCATGACAGTTCAACCAGCATGCACCTGTGTAAATACCATTGTCCTGAAAAATAGGCTCTGGGTTAGCACCAGCTGGATCGATGGCATAAGGGCCACCAGTGTAATTAGAATTAGTCAGGAAATTAATCAGGTGATTATATCTATGTGAGCCATGGGGGTCGTGACAATTGACGCAGGATTTTGTACGAGTGTTGATATGCCGGTCGTGTGAATAACCACTCAGCGGTGATACCAGTAAGGCTGCTTCAGAGTGGCATTTAAAACACAGGGCAAAATCAGTACTGCCGCTGGTGGGTACTATGGGGTCGAGGGCATAAGGCAGTGCCAGGAGTCCTTCGTTATTCGAACCGTGTGGGCCATTAGGGCCGGTGAGTCCTGCTGCGGCAGATGTGTCACCATTATGACAGTCGGTGCAGTAAATCAGGTTGTTTGGGTTAGTGCTTACTTTATCGAGTGGGATATCAGTACGCAGGCTAGGCACTTCGCTGTCATTGAGAGGATTGTTGGTGACAATTGGGTGCCAGGAAACCAGTCCAGCATTGTTTTCATTAACCTTATCGCGAATATTATAAATACCGTCAGCTCGGGTCATGCTCCAGCCGGTGGCCGTTGAGCAGCGGTCAGTGGTCACTGCGCTACCACAAGGGCCTTTTAAGTCTAAACCGTGGCACTTGAAGCAGAGTTCATACTGGTTGGTAACAGTACTAACTACGCCACCATTGATATCAATACCAGAAACATCCTGAATCAGTGTGTTCGCAAGTGGTGGTGTGCTGTGTATGGCTGCATTCAATGGATCACTGGGATTGAATGACACCATCGGCAGTGCGGCGGTGTCATTAACTTTGTGCGGGTTATGGCAGTCGGGACACTCGGCATGGATATTCATCGTATCAGGATTTTCTGTTCCTGCAAAATCATGATCTGCATTTGGTGTTGTAGTGACTGGATGGCTATCAGTTTTTGCAAATTCTGCCTGAATATTGGTAGAGGCCGTATTGCCATTGTGACAGGCAAAACAGGTGTTCTCTTCCAGGTATTTCGGCAGTCTTGCGGTATCTGCCGCACTGTGTGGTGTGTGGCAGTTGAAGCAGGCATTTTCTGCTACGGTGGTGCCACGCCATTCTGCCCGGCGATCTGCCCACGGGTTGGTGCCGGTACCGTTCCAGGTTTTAGTCGATTTCTCGTGACTGGAGCCCACCCAGCCCGTTTTGTTGTGGCAGGTGGTGCAGATGTCGCCATTCAAAGAAGTCACACGAAGAAAGGGTTGGGTAGTGGCTTCGTGCGGGTCATGGCAGGTCGTGCATTCAAGTCGGTTTGAACTAGCGCCATCAAGCGGTAGACCTATTCCTGCAGGATCGTGCAACTCTCCATCATTGATTTGCAGTGTTGCATCGTAGATAAATGAAATCGGGTGGTCATCTCTTAAGTCGGTGCCCAGGTTACCGCGTTCAGCAGCGCCCATTGGGCTGGTTAGGATTGCGTCAAGTGTTTCGCCAGTAGGCGGGTTAGCCAGTGCGCCGAGTGCCACCGTGCCATCATGACAGGCCAGGCAGAGTTTTGATTTGCCAGTGGGTGGAACAATACTGGCATCCAACGTTGAACTGCCATCAGAGCCATATACAGTATAAGTTGCCGTTGACAGATCGTGATTCCAGAGTGGGGCATCCGGCATAGCAGCATGTGGGGTGTGACAAAATACACAGACATGTGTGACTGTCCCACTTTTTATTGCGCCGGGTATTGGATTGCTGACAGA
>JAOUPA010000093.1 GCA_029880105.1 Gammaproteobacteria bacterium | reverse complement strand
CAAGACCATCCAGCAACTGGGCAACCATGATCGCCTACCACCTTATCCATCACTGACTCTGGGTGCAGTGGATATGTCGCCGTTTGATGTCGCCTCTATTTACCAGACCTTTGCCGCTAGCGGTTTCCATAGTCCGCTGCGCAGTGTGCTCGCCGTGCTCGATGCCAATGGTCGACCACTGAAACGTTACCCGGTTGATGTCGCGCGCGAGGTAAACCCGGATGTGGTGGCACTGATTAATTTCAATATGGTGGGTATAACCGAACAGGGCACTGCACATCGGCTGGCCTCTGACCTGAAGATCAAGGTTGCAGGCAAAACTGGCACCTCCGATGATTTAAGAGACAGCTGGTTTGCGGGTTTTTCTGGTGATGCCGTGGCGGTAGTCTGGACCGGTTTTGACGATAACCGCGGTACCGGCCTGACCGGGTCTTCGGGGGCGCTACGCATCTGGTCAAAACTGATGAGTGCGATTTCTTCAAAATCTTTTGAAGTGATGATGCCAGATAACATCACGATGCACTGGATCGATCGCGAATCTGGACTTCTCTCGGGGAAAGACTGCGAAAATGCGATAGAATTACCCTTCATTAAGGGCTCTGAGCCCACTGAAGAGGCCGAATGTACGGAAGGTTCCTCATTCGGCTGGTTCCGAAAATTGTTTGGTGATTAATGTTATCTAGATTGCAGCTCCTACTTTTTCTTCCTGTCTTCCTCTGGCTTGTCGCCTGCACCATTGTGGAAGATAAACCAGTAGAGCCGGAGACCCTGACCGAGACAAACACCTATTCAGCATGGCAGCTCTCTGATGCAGAAAGACGTTCAGCCTCATCCAATCGCGCAGTGTCCCTGTTACTTGCACAGGCGGATGAACTTATCGCCGCTGAAAATTTTGACCAGGCAGGTGACAAGTTGGAACGCCTGGTGCGTATCGAACCGAAATCTGCACAGGCCTGGAGCCGGCTGGCCTGGATGTCATTGAAGAATGGTGAAGCAAAACGCTCACAGCAACTGGCTCAGCGCAGTAACAGTTATGCTCGTGACAACACACGTTTGAAAATCCTGAACTGGAACTTTATTCAAAAGGCAGCGGAGTTACTCAATGACGCTGATCTTGTGCAGCAGGCCCAGAAAATGCTGATGCAACTGGGAAGTGGCGAATGAGGGCATCTGAATACCTGAGTGCACAGGGTGTCTTTAGCGCGCAGGTTGAAGGCTATAAGGTCAGGGAGAGCCAGCTTTCCCTGAGCGATGCCATTGAAGAGGCAATACAAAACCAGGGTGTGCTGGTCGCAGAGGCCGGTACCGGCATTGGCAAGACCTTTGCCTACCTGGTGCCGGCGATCAATTCCGGCAAGAAGGTGATTATTTCTACGGGTACCAAACACCTGCAGGATCAGCTGTTTTTTAATGATATCCCCCGCGTGCTAAAGGTGCTTGATGTACCGATAAAGACGGCACTGCTCAAGGGCCGCGCCAACTATCTTTGCCTGCATCGTCTGCAGATTGCACCGCACCTGGGATTTATTAGCCAGGTAACGCAAACCCAGTTACGCGACATTGGCCAGTGGGCGAGTACCAGTGTTGCCGGTGATATTGCCGAACTCAGTGCTATTGAAGAGGATGCGCCGGTCTGGCCGATGGTGACATCAACTGCAGACAACTGCCTGGGCAGTGAATGCCATCACTACAATGACTGCTTTATCGTCAGGGCACGCAAAAAGGCACTGGAGGCAGACCTGCTGGTCATCAACCACCACCTGCTGCTTGCCGATATGAGCCTGAGAGAAGAGGGCTTTGCCGAGCTGCTGCCGGGTGCCGATGCCTTTGTTATCGACGAGGCACACCAGCTGCACGAAGTCGCATCGAGATATTTTGGTGACACCCTGTCGAGTCGGCAGCTGGTGCTGCTCGCACGAGATTCGATTGCAGAGCAGGTCAATGATGCGCCGGACATGTCCGAGATTCGTGAATGCGCCGAGCACCTGGAAAAGGTAACGCTGGATATGCGCCTGGTGCTGGGTGACTCTGGCGTTAAGCAGGCATGGGCAGCAATCAAATATAAACCCGCGCTGGTGAAGTGCCTGTCGGAATTAATTTCGGCACTGTCCGAGTTATCCGCAGTACTCGAAGTGGCGGCTGAACGTAGTCGCGCGCTCGACCAGTGTTATCAACGCTGTTTAATATTGAGCGAGCGTGCCGAGCTGTTCAAGAGTGACAATGAACTGGCCGAGGCCTCGAATGCGGTGCTCTGGTATGAAACCTACAGCAAAAGTTTTATGCTGCACTCAACGCCCATTGAAGTCTCTGACCTGCTAAAAAAATACACCAATAATTTTTCTGCCGCCTGGATTTTTACCTCGGCGACCTTGCAGGTGGATAAAAAATTTAACCACTTTTCCAGTGCGCTTGGGCTGGATGAGTTTGCAAGCGGTTGCTGGCAAAGTCCATTCGACTACCAGCAACAGAGCCTGCTGTATTTGCCAGAAGGCCTTCCAGAACCTTCGGATTATTCGTACACGCATGCGCTGCTGGAAAAAATGCTGCCAGTATTAAAGGCGAGTCACGGCGGTGCTTTTCTATTGTTTACCAGTTACCGTGCAATGAATGAGGCGAAAGAATTTCTGCAGGACAAACTGGACTGCCTGATACTGATTCAGGGTGATCTACCGAAGCACCAGTTGCTGGCACGTTTTCGTGAAGTCGGTGATGCGGTCCTGCTTGGTACCTCGAGTTTCTGGGAAGGTGTAGATGTGCGTGGTCGTGCACTGTCGTGTGTGATGATTGATAAACTACCGTTTGCCTCGCCTGGTGACCCGGTGATGCAGGCACGCATCGATGCGATAAAAAATAATGGCGGCCAGCCGTTTATGGAATACCAGGTACCGCGCGCGGTGATCGCACTGAACCAGGGTGTGGGTCGATTGATCCGTGATGTTGATGATCACGGTGTCGTTGTTATTGGTGACCCTCGTCTGAGTAGCAAGGCGTATGGCCGCGTTTTTAAAAATGGCCTGCCACCGATGCCGATAACTACCCAGGTTAAAGACGTGGAAAAATTCTTTCAAACAAAAAGCACGGAACTGCACGATGAGCCTGAAACTGCTAGCGCTTGATACCTCTACCGAGGCCTGTTCAGCAGCGCTGTCGATCGATGGTGAAATAAAGCAGCTTTACCAGCTGGCACCACGTGAACATACGCACCTGATTCTCGGTATGATCGAGAGCCTGTTGCAGGATGCCGGCCTGAAATCGCGTGATATCGATGTCATGGCCTTTGGTCGCGGCCCCGGCTCGTTTATGGGGGTACGCGTCGCCGCCGGTGTCGTACAGGGCATTGCCTTTGCACACTCGATTCCGGTGGTGCCGGTCTCAACACTAGCAGCAATTGCCGATGTGGCTATGCAACAAACCGGTGAGTCACAGGTGCTGGCGGCCATTGATGCGCGCATGAATGAAGTCTACTGGGGTGCCTACCAGCGCAATGAGACAGGGCAAATTATCCTGCAGGGTGAGGAGTGTGTCGTGCCGCCCGAGCAGGCGCCGATGCCCGAACAGGGGCAGTGGGTGGCCGCGGGAACCGGCTGGGGCAGTTATGCAGAAGTGTTGAAACCGGCCCTTGCTGATCGCTGTATCACCACACTGGATGAGTGTTTTCCCTCGGCCGAGGCCATCGCCAGGCTGGCGCTCGATAGTTATAAAAACGGTGCTGCCGTGCCAGCGGCCAAGGCCGTGCCCGTATATTTGCGTGACAACGTTGCCAGCAAGCCAAAATCTGCAGTTTAATTTGCCGTAAATGCCGATTGATCCACCCTCGGGACTGCCAATCGAGGCGGTCATAAGGTAAGATTTGCGCCTTTAAATCCAGTACTTACAAGAATCGATAGCCAAGATGGAAGTCAATCACATATACAACTTAATCAATGACCTCAAGCAACGCTCCGAGTCGCTTAGGGGGTATCTTTGACTTCGAACATCGCAAAGAAGATCTCGAAGAGGTTGTCCGCGAACTGGAGCAGTCCAATGTCTGGGATAACCCAGAGCGTGCGCAGCAACTGGGCCAGGATCGCGCCCGCCTGGAAAAAATCGTACTGACGCTGGAAGAGCTAGGCACAGGGCTGAACGATGCCAATGACCTGCTCGAAATGGCGGTCGAGGAAAGTGACCAGGACAGCGTCGATGCCGTCAGTGCCGATCTTAAAGAGTTCGTCAAACAGATCGAAGAGCTCGAGTTCCGCCGCATGTTTTCAGGTGAGATGGATGCCTGCAATGCCTTCCTTGATATCCAGGCAGGTTCCGGTGGTACCGAGGCACAGGACTGGGCCGAGATGCTGCTGCGCATGTACCTGCGCTGGGGTGAGTCGCACGGTTATAAAACCGAACTGATGGAGGCCTCGGCTGGTGATGTCGCCGGCATCAAGAGTGCCACCATTCGTTTTGAAGGTGACTATGTCTTTGGCCGCCTGCGTACCGAGACCGGTGTGCACCGTCTGGTGAGAAAATCGCCATTCGATTCGGGTAATCGCCGTCATACCTCGTTTGCCTCGGTGTTCGTCTCGCCCGAGATTGATGATGATATTGAAATCGATATCAACCCGGCGGATTTGCGTATCGATGTCTACCGCGCCAGTGGTGCCGGTGGTCAGCACGTCAACCGAACCGAGTCAGCGGTGCGTATTACGCACAACCCGACGGGCGTCGTGGTGCAGTGCCAGAATGATCGCTCGCAGCACAAGAACAAGGCGACCGCGATGAAACAGCTGAAGGCCAAGCTGTACGAGCTTGAAATGCAGAAACGTAATGCCGACCAGCAGGCGGTTGAAGATACCAAGTCGGATATCGGCTGGGGCAGCCAGATTCGTTCCTACGTGCTCGACCAGTCACGCATCAAGGACCTGCGCACCAATGTTGAAACAGGAAATACACAGGCCGTTCTTGACGGCGATATCGACCAATTTATTGAAGCTAGCTTAAAGAGCGGTTTGTAAACATGAATGACAATACAGAAGACCAGGCAGAAGAACTAACACCGGAAGAGGAAAACAAACTCATCGCGCAACGTCGTGAAAAGCTGTGTGAGTTGCGTGAAAATGGCAATGCCTTTCCGAATGACTTCCGACGCGATTCAATGGCGGCCGAACTGCATGCGCTGTATGGTGACAAGTCAACCGAAGAACTCGATGAGATGGCGCAGCGCGTATCAATTGCCGGTCGAATGATGGCCAAGCGCGTTATGGGCAAGGCCAGCTTCGCCAAGTTGCAGGACATGTCCGGCAATATCCAGCTGTTCCTGCAGCGCGATAACCTGGCCGAGGGTGTTTACAACGAATGCTTCAAGAAGTGGGATGTTGGTGATGTCATCGGCGCCGAAGGTGTCATGTTCAAAACCAAGACCGGCGAGTTATCAGTGAAAGTCGATGAAGTAAAACTGCTGACCAAGTCACTGCGCCCACTGCCGGGTAAGTTCCACGGCCTGACCGATACCGAGATACGCTATCGCCAGCGCTACCTTGACCTGATTATGAACCAGGAGGTCAAAGACACGTTCAGGATGCGTACCAAAATTATTGCCTTTATCCGCAATTATTTTGACGGCCACGGTTTTATGGAAGTGGAGACGCCGATGATGCAGGTCATCCCCGGTGGTGCTACTGCAAAACCATTCGAGACTTTCCACAATGCACTCGGCCTGCCGATGTTTATGCGTATCGCGCCCGAGCTTTACCTGAAACGCCTGGTGGTTGGTGGTTTTGAACGCGTTTATGAAATCAACCGCAACTTCAGGAACGAAGGCGTTTCTACACGCCACAACCCTGAATTCACCATGATCGAGTTTTACCAGGCCTATGCAGACTATAAAGACCTGATGGACCTGACCGAGGACCTGTTGCGTAAACTCACCGAGCAGGTACTGGGCACAACCACGATTACCTACCAGGGTGAGGAATATCACTTTGGTAAAGCCTTTGCTCGTATGTCGGTGTTCGATTCTATTCTGCATTTCAATCCTGATCTCAGTGCCGGGGATATTTCCGATATCGAGGGCGCAACGAAAGTAGCAGAGAAACTGGGTATCCCGGTTAAGCCTGGTTATGGCCTGGGCAAAATCCAGATCGAGATATTTGAGAAGACGGTAGAGCATCGCCTGAAAGATCCTACCTTTATTACTGAATACCCAACCGAGGTATCACCACTGGCGCGCCGTAATGATGACAATCCATTTGTCACCGATCGTTTTGAGTTCTTCGTTGGTGGTCGTGAAATTGCCAATGGTTTCTCAGAGTTGAATGATGCCGAGGACCAGGCAGAACGATTCCAGAAGCAGGTCGAAGAAAAGGATGCCGGTGATGAAGAGGCCATGCACTTTGATGCCGATTATGTTCGGGCATTAGAATATGGTATGCCACCAACGGCAGGTGAGGGGATTGGTATTGATCGGTTGATTATGTTGTTAACGGATTCACCCTCGATTCGGGATGTGATTTTGTTTCCGCATATGAAACAGGAAGTCTAATTTTATAGGCGAAATTTATTTCAATTAATATCACCAATAGATTCGACATGAAGCAAATTGCCAGAGAGTCACAAAATTTAAGTGTCCCAGAGATCAAGCAAGCATGCTTTTTTCCGTCAGGCAGATTTTTGTGGATATCTTCTAATCTACCAAAAATAGCATATTCATTGCTCGTTCTTCATATTCTTAGTGTGGCAGTCCTTGGTTTTTTCGAGTTGCCGGGCTGGTTCTCCTATCTTGCAACGCTTCCTGGATTATTTGCAGTTCCTCTGGTTAGCTGGCATCTGGTTAGAAAAACTGAATTACTCTATTCGAGATTGTTCAAAAAAACTTATGTTGCCAGTTCTGCAACAATCCTCTCTGGAATTATACTGATTGCCTGCATACCCGCGCTGTTTGATTTCTTCAGCAGCCTTTCCCTTGACCTGATTGGTAGACTCCTTGAGCTAACTACAATTGTCATCTCTGTTGCTGTCATGTCGGGGCTGGTTCTAATAGCCATTGGGCTCGCAGATTTTATCTTCCTGGCCACAAATCAGTTCCATCGATTTTCTCAAAAATTAATTCTACTTCTGGTTGTGACAGGGTTTGGAACGTTTTTCTGGCTTAGTTTTGTCGGCGTACAGATTCATAGTGTCCTGGAGTGGGCTATCAAACAGGGGCATCTTGAAGTTTACACCGTTGGACTGGAAGAGTTATCACAATCTTCGGGGCTTTATATCCAGGGGATAGCCGGTGCATTGAGTATGGAGATTCCATTTTTAATTATTCTGGCATGGCGGTTTGGAAATCGGGCAACCAGCGGAATTTCGCTTATTAGTGAAGGGCTCAATCGAGTTTCTCATGGTGACTATACAACAAAAATTGTTGTATCTGGAAACGATGAAATTGGGGCAATCCAGCAGGGCTTCAACGAAATGCTGGATGCAACTGCAGAAAAATCATTTCTCGAAAAAACCTTTGGTCAATATGTTTCGCCCCAGGTGCTGGAAACAATTCGAATGAATGGCCGAGAAGCAATGATCCAGAGCGAAAGAAAAAACGGCACTGTTGTTTTTACAGATATCTGTGGTTTTACCGCAATGA
>JAOUPA010000012.1 GCA_029880105.1 Gammaproteobacteria bacterium | reverse complement strand
GTTTTGCTGCGATTCGGCAGCTTTATGAATTACAGCAGTCTGTGGTGGTTTTAAAGGGGTCAGGAACATTGATTTATGACGGTGAGCAGGTGAGGGTTTGTCCTTACGGAAACCCGGCGATGGCTGCTGCCGGTATGGGTGATGTGCTAACTGGCGTTATTGCAGCGTTTGTTGCGCAGGGTATGACCTTGAATCAGGCGGCTGTGATCGGCGTTGGTGTGCATGCCAGAGCCGGTGATCTGGCTGCAGGAGAGGATAGCCGTGGGCTGCTGGCTACGGATGTTATCGATATGATCAGGCTGGTTGTGAATCCATGAGTGAAAAATTTAGCTCAATGTCTGTATTTCTTGATTCGGAAAATGAGCTGGAAGCATTCGCTACCCGTCTGGCTAGGGCCTCGAATCTGGATCTGGTGATATTTTTAAAAGGTAATCTTGGGGCAGGCAAAACAACCTTCGCACGGGGTTTTTTGCGCGGTAGTGGTTACCAGGGTCTGGTTAAGAGCCCGACTTATACCCTGGTAGAACCGTATTCTCATGATAAAGATAAAAATATCTATCACTTTGATTTGTATAGATTATCTCACGGTGAAGAGCTGGAATTTGCTGGTATTCGAGATTACTTTGATGGGCAGTCGGCCTGCCTGATTGAGTGGCCTGAAAAGGCTGAAGGTTATTTGCCTGAGCCAGATATCATCTGCCAGCTCGATTATCATGGAAGGGGGCGTAATCTAAGGATATCTGCGATGACGGAGAAGGGTGAGCATGTGATGTTAGGCATGTTACCTAACTAATTACTCTAGATTAGTGATGTATCTATATAAAAATATTAGTAAAAAGCTTGCAATCACCGAAAAAATTGCCAAACTGTAAATAAATATTCTTTGGGTGCGATGATAGGGTTCCGGATAGATGGGAAAGAGTCGTCGAAAATTTCTTAAACAGCTGGTGGGTGTCAGCAGTGCCGCAGGTTTATCTGGAACCGGGGTGCTGTCGCATGCGGCTGTGTCCAAAGCAAAAATTCAGGATATCCGTCTGTCGAATAATCGAGGCTATGTTCGGCTGGTATTCGATCTGGATCAGTCGGTTCAGCATTCCATTTTTTCGCTACACGGCCCAGAACGCGTCGTTCTTGACCTAAAAAATACCGATATACCGGCTGGTATGATTGATATGATTCAGGCCAGTTCGCTGATTCGCGGTATTCGTAGTGGTATTCAGAATGGACATGACCTACGTGTTGTCTTCGATCTTCATGAGAAGATGTCTCCACGTAGCTTTCTTCTGGCCCCATCAGGTGATGCCGGACATCGCCTGGTGCTGGACTTATATGATGCCGAAACTAACAACGAATCAGTAGTCGAAAAGGCTAAAGCAAAAAAAGAATTACGTGATGTCATTATTGCTATTGATGCTGGTCATGGTGGTAAAGATCCCGGTGCTATCGGAAGAAATGGTACTAAGGAGAAAACCATAACATTGCAGATAGCAAAAAAACTTGAAAAAGTCATTAATGGGCAGCGTGGCATGAAAGCCATTTTGACCCGCTCAGACGATCGTTTTCTACATTTGCGTGAACGTATTGCCAAAGCCAGAAAGAATGATGCCGATATGATGATATCGTTGCATGCTGATTCTTTCCCGGATCCACGTGCCCGTGGTTCCTCTGTATTTGCGCTTTCAGTAGATGGCGCCAGTTCTGAAATGGCACGGCTGCTTGCAGATAAGGAAAACTCTGCCGATATGCTGTTCGGTGATATTTCGCTGGCAGTTGATGATCAAATGGTAAAAGAAGTGTTGTTCGATCTGTCCCTTACCGGCACTGTTCAATCTAGTCTCGATATTGGTGATGAAGTATTAAAACAGATCGGTTCTGTTAATCGAGTGCATAAAAAGAAGGTTCAGCAGGCAGGTTTTGCTGTTCTTAAAGCACCCAACATTCCATCGGTGTTACTGGAGACAGCGTTTCTTTCTAATCCCAGAGAGGAAAAGAATTTGCGTAGCTCAGCACACCAGCAGAAAATCGCTAAAGCTATTGGCCGTGGTGTCAGTAGTTATTTCCAGAGAAAAGCACCGCCAGGAACATGGTTGTCTGAAGCGGTGACAGAGTACAAAGTGAAGCCAGGTGATAACCTGAGTGTTATTGCTGAAAAATTTAATACTAGCGTTAACGATCTGAGGTCGCGCAACGCTTTGCAATCGAATAACCTGGATGCAGGCCAGGTTCTGAAGATCCCCGTGAGTTAATAATAAGCCAGCAGCACAAAACAAAAACTCACATTCACCTGCTTAATGGTCCCGAAAGGGGCCATTTTTTTGTCTGTAATGATTTAGTTTTGCTTGGCCGATTTCAGTATGAAATCAATGCCATTAATTAACGGTTCATCACCATTAATACTAATTCGCTCTTCACTGGGTGATATCAGGCCAAGTTTGTTTAACTGTTCTCTGGATATACGGACTGTGTATTCACCCATAGGTATGTGACTGAGGACATAGAAGCCATCATAGGCAGTTTCAGCCATTTTTATAATATGGTTGTTCTTATCAACTAGCTCTACTGTGACGCTGCCAACGCCAAACTGTCGCCCATTTTTTATCAGTTCAACAGTACCATCGATTTCTCCCGTTGTGAAAATTGGGAAGTCAATTTGTATGGCATGGCCAGGCCTTGGTACAACGCGTACACCATCAAGTGCCGGTGTCCATAGAGGGTCGCTCAGCGTGCCAGAGGCAACAATGATGTTGGCCTGTTCATGTGCAGGAAGTCCGGTAAGGAATAAGATGCCATCCGTATCAGAGCGCTCTTTGTTGTAGCCATTATTCACGCGAATACCAATATTATCAACAGGTGTGTCATCATCATCAAATATACCGTCCTGATTGGTATCGATGAAGAAGCGGGCAGAGACGCTTCCCAGGTTAGCAAGATTGCTTGCATCCTGATGCCAGCTATTACGTCTTGGTTCGTAGCCAAAGCCCATAGAAAAATTAACATTAAGATTTAATTCACTATTAGTGTTGTACCTAACGCCAAAACTAAGGCCGTAGTCTCCGGAGAGTTTATTTGCAGTCGCGCTAATTTCTGTCACATTTTGTTGTATAGAGCGATTGACACCAAAACTAAAACGGTAGTTTTCATATTGTCCCGGATCTAATGTCAGTGCAATATTGGAAAGTTCTTTAGCCGGTTTAAAGGTGTAACCTATGGTGCCTCGTAGTTGTACATTGCTTACATTGGTGCTGATCTGCAGGTTGCCATTGCCTGTGGCTTGCTGATTGGTTAGCTTTTGACTGGTGAGCTGATTTGTAATCGCATAACCATGGGCACTTAATGACAATTGATTTGTTATTTCACGTAATTCATTTCCTGATGCGTATTGATCTCGTTTGAATCCAAATGTCACAGGAATGCGAGGGATAAATGTTGGCGGTATGGCTGTATTTATGTCCAGTTGGCTACGGCGAGTGATCTCTGCTGTGCCAGGGAGAAATTCTTCGCTAAAAAATTGACTAAAATATATATCATTAAAGCCTATGACTGTTTCACCAATACGTGTTTGTAAATTAATATCTACGGCACTCCCGCTTTCTGAATCACTAATATAGGTTGTTGATGCCAGTAGCGCATCCCAGTAGCCTATTAGGCCAGCACCAAGGTAGTTGTGCTGGACAGTTGTTGTTGCATCTTTAAGTGGGATACTAACGGCATTTAGAGTTCCTGAGATATTTTTGCTTATGCCATAATCAATTTGTGCGACATTGCGTAAATTGCCATCATCATCAGAAATACTGGAAACTCTATAATAGTGCTTCCCCTTTTGGGTGAGTGCGCTACTAAGCTGGAAATTAGATGATTCTTCTCGTACTTCACCTTTAGGTCCATAGAAGACCAGTCGAAAATGATTGTTACCAAATAGCAGGGGAACATCGGTAAAATCATATTGACCCTCAACAGGCGTGTTTTGATATCCGATTAAAGCATTATTATGATAGAGCTCTACTTCCCATCCGGGTAAGAGTTTTCCAGTAAAGCGATGACGATCATATTCAGTCTGCAGGCCAATTGGATAACTACTGACTGTTGCCCCAAGCTTTAGCTGGCTGGCTGTATTGATTAGAGAAATTCGAGGCTCTGATACATGGCCAAAATTATATTCTTTAGCGTTGACAGGTCCAAGTAGGCCGCCTTCAGGATCTGTGCGACCAAGGGTAACTCGAAAGTCATCAACACCTTCTTCGTCGTTTAGCGTGAGATACCATGTTGATTCGTGTTGTAAAAGATCAGCTGTGGCGTAGGTTGTTGAGTTAAAGGTAGTGGTATTGCCAGTGTCTGAAAATTTCTGTGTTACGCTCAATGATTGATCGATAAACGGGTAAGTGTAATCTTTGTATGATTCGTAATGAACTGGATATTGTTGTTGGGACTTGCTGCTGTGTGACAAAGCCTGAGCCATGCGATTTTCTCTATCGATACGGGCTAGAAAAGGCAGCTTCATCTCAGACTTAACCATCATTCTTGATGAGAAAAGATCAATATTGAGTTTTATATTTAACCATTCGCTGAGTAAGTTGGATTCGACGTAGATATCGTTGTCCAGGCTTTTTACCAGATCGCTGTCATAGGGCTTTACGACACCATTCTGTATAATCTCATTGCGGAGCATATCCAGTGCGAAGGTGTTGTCTTCTTTTATAATGAAACCATCAGCAAAATCGGGTTTAACACTGATAGCTATATCCAGGATGTTAGAAAGTGCGCCTAGTGGCACCAGGACAATATCTTTATACTGATATGCACCTATTACTTCATCAAATACATAGGATTCAACACGTACCTCGAGAATACGCAGGTCTGAGTCCTGGGGAATCCATACTGGATTATCGATCTGATTTTGATCAGTTTCCTGATTGGTTAGGCTGGGTTGCGTTGTTTTATTGTCGGCTTCGCTGCTTGAATCATTGTTGTTCAGAGATGTCTTTTTTTCGGCACCAGCATTAAATGCTACTGAATATAGAGCCAGCTGAACTAGCAGTAATATAGAAGCTCGTTTGAATGTCATTTTTCATTTTTTATTTTATAGAGAAAAATTTGTTTCGGCGATCAGGCCTGTTTTCTCATCTTTCCCTGATTCAAGAAATATAATCCGAATATTACCATTGTTCAGGGCAGTCCCCTCAGGTGTACTGATGGGCATTGTAAATTGTCTGAAGACATTGGTTGAATAAACTGAAACACCATTTACCAGAGCAATAATTACAGGTTCTCCACCGTCAGTTGGTGTAAAAATTGCGCGGAAATCGCCATAAACAGATTTATTACCAGTGCGATGCATATCAATTGAAATACTAGGCGCTGGATTGGCTTCGCTGGCTGGAATAATGTGTGCGTTACCTATTTTTAATTCAGCATTAAGCTTGCCATGGCGCACAATAACGGGAATCGATATGCCAACGATAGGAATGATTTCTACGGTGATGTTTTCTGATTCTGATTTCACCGCAGTGTTGACGCTACTTTTTGAGGCTTTAGGGATTGACTGGAATAATAAATGAGAGCGGTATTCACCGTCTTCCAGGTCTCGGGGTTTTCTCAGCATCAGCCGCACAACCTGGGATTGTCCAGGTGCCAGTGTGATTTGGCGGGGCGAATACCTGACCATGGAATTTGCAAACATGCCTTTTTCATCCGCTTTAACAGCTTCAAACTGGCCGTTATCAGTCATATTCTGGTTGATGAAAGAAATTCGGAACTCTCCCTGTTCAGTGCCATTATTGACCAAGGTGACCTGTGCAGTGCGTGTTCTCTCCTCGAAGACAACCCTGGTGGGCATGACCATCAGGTTGGCATTGGCCAAAGCCTGTTGTGGCGCAATGACCATGCAGGTAATAACTAAAACAAGCTGCGTCACTGTCTTTAGCGAAAAAGAATTGCGTGCATGGGTGGATAGATACATTGCTACATTCATCACTTTGGCCTGGATATTTTGGTTAATTTATTCTTAATTATAAGTTATAAACAAAAAGGGGCAATCGTATTACCGATTGCCCCCTTATAATAAAACGCCATGTTTTATTTTTTTAAATATTACTGGTAGTTTACAGTAACTGTGTAGGGTGTACCGCCGGTTGCTGTTGAATATGCACCAGGAGCCTGGCTTGCACCAACAGTTAGGACACCACCAACTGAAACAGTTGCGGCGCCGGCAGCAAGCGCAGTTGGGTAAACATCAGCAGCATTAGCTGCTAGTGGCATACTATTACCGAGACCATCTTGAAGCTGTGCAAGTGTGAAGTCGACAGTCACAGTAATGGCTCTGTTGGCATCACCAGTTACATTAAATTGACCCTGTGAAGGCGTGGTTGTTGCGCCAACGGTGATTAGGTTGATATCAGCACCAGCTGTACGACCACCAGCCTGATCAACAGTCACAGTGCCACCTACTGTGCCTACAGTAAAGTCACCAAAGTTTAATTTAATAGCAGCGTCTTCAGTTACAGTAATTGGGGTGACAACCAGGGCAGCAGCTGAACCACTTGCCTGTGCAGCGTAAAGATTGCCACTAAGTGTGGCAGCGGCAACGGCAGCAACACCAGCTTTCAAGTATAAATTTTTCATGTTCATGTCCTCTTGCAAGAGATTTAAATTAGGTTATTTATTCATTTCTAATCATTGCCCTTGAGTATAGAAGTCAGTACTTCAGTTTCAAGTTATATGATTGATTTATTTGCTAAATTCAAGCATTTTTCCAACCTGTCCATCCCATTATGTTCAGGCTAATCCATTCAGTTGTAATCCACCGTTACAGACATCTGGCCAGAATAAGAACCAAAAGGCTGGTTGGCACTAACATTCAATGTGGCACCAACAAACAGGGTCTGTTTGCCGCTACTATCCAATACCCCGGAAGGAGATGGTGAGCTGGTAAAATTATCCACTGTCATCGTTTGTGATGAGCTATTACTCAAAATAACAGAAACCGGCAGAGTGATTGAAAAACTGGCATTGGGCTCACCCTGTACATCAAACGTCGATGGATTACCCGATGTTGATGTATTAACGGTCGTACCACCCGTTGCTGTACGGGCACCGCTAGGTGTCAATATCACAGTCCCCGATGTTGATCCTGCTGAAATATCGCCGAATGACAGGCCGTTGCGTGTCGTCATGCTAATTGCCATGATGATGTTCGCATCGACAGTCGCGGTAGCCGTTGCCGCCTGTGTCTGTGTCCACGCGCTCGCCATCGCTGTAACCAGAAAAATAGCGGGTAAAATATTGGCACTGCTTCGATAGCGCATAAAATTGTTGTACTTAAGCCTCATAAATTCAGATAGTAGTTTAATTTTATGTGTTTATTCCCTGTTTGCTCGGTATTCTCGATAAAAAGGAATATTTGCTAGATTAACGGTCGTTAATATAGATGAATTCTAATTGTAGTTAACCGTTACCGTGTAAGGCGTACCGCCCAGTGTGGTTGAATAGGTGCCCGCTGCCTGTAGTGGTCCCAGGTGAAGGGTGGCGCCTACCTGAAATAGTTCAATGCCGGTCGCCGGCACGGCCCCTGTACTGTTATTGGTGAAAGTTGTCACCGTTATTTGCTGGCCGCCAGCATTCATCAGCACAGCGGGGCCAGTAATAAGTAGTGTGTAAGTTAGATTCGGTTCACCGGTAATCTGGAAATTACCAGCGGTGCCCGGGCCTGCAGCCATGATTTGAGCGCCGGCAGTTACCGTGCGCCCGCCCAGAGTATCCAGTATTACAGTGCTGGCGGTGCTGGAACCAGCAACAGTGCCAAAATCCATAGCTATTGTTTCAGAAATACCCATTGGTGCAAGTGATGTGGCGGTCGCGGTGCTGGCTACACTTAGATTAGCCGCGCCAGTAGGTGTGACATCAACCGAGTGCGCTAACGTATAGGCTCCCGAGGTCTGTGGGAAGGCAGTATTCAGGACGCCATGAAACGTAAATGTAATCGGTAGCGCAGCCGGGGTAATGGTGACAGGTAAAGTGGTACCGATAAACTGAGATTCAGAGTCGGTCATCACCATACTGAGAGGCATGGTCGCAGCACCAGAGGTCAGTGTTGCCACTGCTGGTGAGACATTAATAATCGAGCTAACAACTGCGCATGCTGTATTGGTGTTGGTCAACTGCACGCTAAGCGTCGTAGGCACCACAGTGGATGAAATGACAATCTGTCCGGCAGGTGAAACTACCGCTCCACTATTCATGGTCAGAGAACCGGTACCCGCCTCGATAGAGAAGGCGCCGAAATTGAGAGCGGGCCCAGTTGCAACCGGTGTTAGTGTCCATCCATTCTTGCACTGAGTAGCTGTAGGTGGCGGTTTGCCGCCACCTGCACCCGGTGGCGCGCCTGGAACACCACCTGCCGCTGCATAGGCTGCTGAAGAGAGCAGAAGCGATAACAGACTTATCAATAAGAAATTAGGTAGCGATTTCACAAACATGATTTAACTTTTATCCGTTTGGGTTCGAACCAGGCGTATATGTTTTGGCCGTTCTTTCAGGTCATTGAGTGCAATACCATTACGGAATAAGACATACCAGGCATGATCAGGGTGATTTTCATTTGAAGAAGCTGTCCAGTACCAGCTTGGCAGTGCATCAGGGAAGTAGTCAGTATTAATTTTTACGGGCGCATTGCTGTCAAAATTAACAATAGATAGCATTTCATCCTTTGTCGGTAGTCGCCAGTTAGAGTAGCCACAGTAGTTTCGCTCATTCAACAGGGTAACATAGGCGTGGGTATCACAATCTGCATCACCACTACAACGTCCGCCATCGGCAACCCCCTGAGGTTCCTCGATCGCGTCTGGTTCAAACCAGGAGTAGGAGTTACTTGTATTCTGAACGCCAGTATCTGATTTCACTTCCCAGATCAGGCCATTTTCGACATCCTCGACACAGGCCCACTCAGTGGCATTATCGGGTAAAACATCACCCGTATTAGATTTCTTCAGATATTTGATTTTTATTGTATTCTCATTTATTTGTGGTGTAGCTGCCGCTATTGCTTCGGTATTAATTTCCGGAATAATAACCACAGGTTCTGCTGGCAAAATTACCTGCGTATCAGATGGTTTCTGTTTGGCCAATACAGGTTCAGATTTGGTGACTACGGGTTTGGCTAACTCGATTTCCTTCGGGATAACAGCTTCAGGTATAGCGATCACAGGCTGGTCGGCCTCTTCCAGTTGTTCGTTTTCAGTAATAACTTCTTCGTCATTGGTCTCATCGGTAAGAATATTACTCAGGCTTTCTGTGATGTTGCCGATATCGTTAGTGATCCTGTCCAGATTACTAGGTGTTATTTTTGTAGAAACAAAGGGCGCGCGATTGATCATGCCTTCGCCTGATTGAAGGTCACCGTCGGCTTCCGGTTCGGCGTGGATATTGAAACTGATGGAAAAGAAAAATATTCCTGTAAAAATCAACGCGCCCGATTCGACATAATATCGAGGAAAAATATTAAGCAGGAGGCTGCTTTTAAACTTGCTCTTCATTGATTATTGGCTGGAATCTGGTTTGTTTGTAAGTACCTGTAATTAAAGCAATAAAATAACAGATGTAAAGTCTATTTAGGCATTGTTTTGTCAAGGTGTCGCGTTTGTCTGATTAGTGGTGTGAGGGAAAGTTCTTTCTATAAGTTACGGATAGGTTGGCGTTACTGATATTGGTAGCATTTTATAGAATTTTTTTCGAATAATTTATGTTGTTTTTCCGACAGAAACTCGCCCCTGATTTCTTAATTTTCCGCAAATCATTCATGGTTTTAAGCAGATGCTTTGTATTTGTTGACTTGAGAGGTATAAAAATGTCGATAAAAGGTTTGTAGTTTGAGTTTTCTTAATGCCTTTATTTGAACGTGCTTTCTCGTTGTTGAAATGTCAACGAAATTGCCCTCGATTGACGAAAAATCAATTCTTTTTATTTAAAAATTTCTTTGCTTTTCACATACTTAGAGTCTATTTTTAGACTGAAATAAAGTACAATGCGGCTAACAGGATTGCTGAGCTGTAGCGAAAACCAAGGCCGAATATTCAGGTGATTCAGGGAGGGATCGAAAGCTGGGCCGAAAATGAGTAAAAAATAAAAAAATCCAGGATGCTTGCGCATACCTTGGGAACGTTTGATTTTTTAATCTCGAGACGTTGTAAAAATGTTATCCAAATACGATTATTTTAATATTTGCCAATTTTGTGCAGTACATGGCTTCAATGTTCGTGTCCTGTCTGTTTTTCTTTCCGTATTGTTTTCATCGCAAGTTTTTGCCGCAGCAGGTGATGTAATCAGTAACACGGCTACGGTTGATTTTGTATACCAGGGGTCAGCCTTCGTTCAGGAATCGTCGCCCAGCGGAAATACCGTAACGGGTATTGGTAATGGTACTGCCACTTCGTTTGTTGAAGACCGCCTGATCAACTTCAGTGTGGTTTCTTCTAATACAGTCCCGGTTGATGTTGCCTCACCACAGCCTCAGGCATTGCTTGAATTTAGTGTTTCCAATAGTGGAAATGCGCACCAGGATTTTCTGTTAACAGCAATTAATACTTCGCCCAGTCCAATTGCGGCGAATACGGAAAACTTTGACCCTGTTTCGCCGATGCTGGTTTATGTTGAAGATGGTACAAATGCGGGCTACCAACCCGCTGAAGATACAGCGGTCTTTGTTGACGAGTTAATGCCGGGTACTTCGGTAACAGTTTACGTCGTTGTTGATATTCCTGTTGTGGCTGTGGCTGATGCTGCGGCAGTTGCGTTGATTGCCCAGGTTGCTCAGGGTGGAGCGGTTGGTCAGGGTAGTGCATTAACCAGTGATGAAAATGGTCACATAAGTCCAGCAGGTATTTACAGTAACGGTGCCATTAATGTTGCGGCAGGGGTGGCTGGTACTGTGCCAAATACGGACGCGCTTGAAACTGTGTTTAATGATCCTGCAGCAGTTAACCCTGAAGATATCGATAGCGCAAGTGTGCAGGATGTCGCATCGAATGGCCAACATTCAGATACGGGGTTGTTTCTGGTTCAGTCTGTGATAGCGCCCGTTGTATCACTGAATAAAACTGTTACTGTTATTGATACCCTCGGTGGTACCGACCCACATGCAGGTGCAACGCTACGTTACCAGATTGATGTCGTTGTTGCTGGAGTAGGTAGTGTCAATAACCTTGTAATCACTGATGCAATTCCGGCAAATACCACTTACGTCACATCCAGTCTTTTGCTCAATGGTGTAGTTCAGACTGAGGCCAGTGATGCACCTATCGATTATTCCATATTCAACGGTAGCACTATCGTTGTTGACTTAAGCCAGGCTGGTGCTGTCTCGGTTGCACCCGCAACCCCTAACCTTATTACTTTTGATGTCACTATCGACTGAGGAAACTACTATGAAAAAAATAAAATCCATTTTCAAATTATTTGTTAGCACGATGTTTGTTGCTTCAATTTTTTCACTCAATGCCTTTGCGGAAGACGGAAAGATTGTACTGACTAACAAGGTCTTTAAGCAGGTTATCAAAAAAGATAAGGATGGAAATACGATTTACGATTTTGTCGAGCCAGGCACTGTCTTGCCGGGCGATGTAATGATGTACGTAATTTCTTTTGAAAATATTGGTGATGTACTAGCAGAGGGTGTTGTCATTAATGACCCTGTACCCAATAACTCCGCATACCGTGTTGGTTCAGCTATCGGAAAAAATACCACAATAAATTTTTCTATTGATGGCGGAAATAATTTTGGCAACCCGGAAGACCTGATTGTGAAAGATAAAAATGGCAAAGAGTGGACCGCAAAACCTGAGAGCTATACACACATTCGCTGGATTTATAACAGACCACTTGCGCCGGGGGAGAAAGGTGAAGTTTCGTTCAAGACAAAAATAAAAGGCAACGAATAGCAGTGACAAACAACAATGAGCTTCAGGAAATAAATATGAAGCGTAAATCATGAGAATTTAGCTTATGCGAAGACAATACGAACAATCAAGCTCGCGCCAACGGCTCGTTAACAACGGGCCTTTGGTCGTTTTTGGGAATGGTAAAAAAAGAGATGCACCGGTGATTTATCACCGACGTGATGGACCGATTCTGGATACGGGGCCACCGGTGGGAACCGGGCCTCCGGGAGGGGTAGGGCCTCCGCGAATACAGGGAAATTGGCTGGAAATGATTTCCCGGAAAAATGTAATAAACGGAAAAGCACTGGTTTTGAAATGGTTTGGAACCGGTGAAGAAAGAAACAACATTAATCTCAATATGAGGAAAACGAAGATGAAAAACTTCAAACTGAAAAGGCTGTTAAGCCTTGCGTTTATAGGAGGTTTATCCGCCTTAAACGCATCAACGGCACTTGCTGCGGCAGGTGACCCAATCTTGAACAGGGCGACCCTGAATTTTAATGTCGGGGCTAGTGCATTTGTACTTGAGTCGTCTCCAGTGGGTAACTCAACCACGGGCGCAACCAATGGTGCAGATACCAGCTTTGTAGAAGATCGTCTGATTAACTTCACTGTCGCCGAAACAAGTTTGGCTACACAAGTTGTGACTGCGGGCGCACTGGCGCAGGTGCAAACCTTTACCGTGACTAACAATGGTAATGCACCGCAGGACTTTTTGCTGACGGCACTTGAGCGGGCCAACGGCACAGCTGATCCATTCGGTGGTGTTGTTGATAACTTTGCACCAACCAACGTGAAGGTATTTGTTGAAACTGTTAATGCCGGTTATGTAGCGGCTGATGATACCAATATCTTCATTGATGAACTGGGCGCTGGTTTAAGCGCAACCGTTTATATCGTTGCGGATATCCCTGCGGTTGCCGATGGCAGTCTGGCAGTTATGACACTGGTGGCACAGGTAGCAGTTGGTGGTGCTGCTGCTGTTCAGGGTGCTGCCATTACCAATGATGATAATGGTCATATCAGCCCTGCAGGTACATACAGCAACGGTGCTACTTCGGTTGTCGCTGGTACAGCATCGACGATTGCTGATGACCCTGCCACTATGCAGACGGTATTCGGTGATGCAGCTGGTGACCTTAACTCAACAGCTGCCGCTGGTGCGGCCAGCAATGGTCAGCATGCAGATAGTGATTCCTACACTGTGCAGGCTGCGGCATTGAGTTTGCAGAAGACGGCAGCAATCCTGTGGGATCCAGTCAATGGTAATGTCACCCCGAAAGCAATTACGGGTGCTTATACGACGTATACCATTGTGATTACCAATACAGGTACTGCCTCAGGTGATCTGACCACACTGGGTGATACACTGTCAGCCTCTCTGGCGCTGGATCCTGACTTTGTTACTAATGCTGGGCCGGGTAATCCAACGAATGCTGCTGGTGCCTCGTTTGATGTAGCACACGGCGGCGGTAGTACAAGGGCAGATCCTGTTTCCTGTACTGCTGGTGCAGATGCTGATGGCTGTGATGCCGGCCTGGCGGCTGGTGGTGCTATCAGTATTGATTTCACTGTGCTGATGCCAGTTGAAGGCGCCTATACAGCCGGTGAGCTCAAGCCCGGAGAAACTGTAACGATTGTGTTTAATACAATCATTCAGTAAGCACGGAAGCCGGGTTAGAACTTTGTTGCATCTAATGTACAGGACGCTACGCACTTGCTTTGGTCGTAAGACCGAGGCAGGTACGCACGCCTGTGCATGGATGGAACAGGGTGTAACTCAAAATAAAAATGAGACTGGTTGTGTCGTTAGTAATATGCAAAACGATACAGCCCGTCTTCCAGTGGCTACGAAAACTCGTGGTCACTGGAAGGCGTTGTTGTTCTCAACCATGCTGATACCGGTGGCTGCGCAGGCAATAACGCCGCCGGGTACGGGTATCAATAATACAGCCATAGCGACATTTGATGTTGGTGGTCCTGTTTTGTCGATTAATAGTAATACGGTCAGTATTACCAGTACGATTATCAGTACACCTTCAACGGTAACCTTCTATCAGTACGATCCAACGGGTGCTGGTGTGCTTAACCAGCCGGTGCCCACACAATATGCGACCAGTGGACCTCCGGGTTCGGGTTTTGTGATATCACCGAATCCAGTTATTCCACTACCGGGTTTAGGTGCTACAACGCTCGATCCGAATGCACCAATCTCAATGAATCCAGTGGATGCTTACCATGCGGGTGAGCCGATTTTTATTCTGCTTGAAGATCGCGATCAAAATTTAAATCCGGGTATTCAGGAAACTATCATTGTAACAGTGACATCTTCAACGGGTGATCAGGAAGAATTGATACTGACTGAAACAGGTGTTGATACCGGTCAATTTATCGGCTTCGTGCAATCAACAACAAATGCGGTCAGTCAATATGATGGCGCATTGTCGATTGGTGCTGACGCACAGGTTACGGTTAATTATGTAGATCAATACGATGGTACGGATTCGAGCGCGGCTTCGACCCTGGTTGACCCTTATGGTCACGTGTTCAATAGTGCAACGGGTGATGTGATCGATGATATTACGGTGACACTACTGGATGGAGTTGGTAATCCCGCCATCGTCTACGGTGATGACGGCATCAGTTCTTATCCCAACACAGTGGTAACCGGTAGTACCGTGACTGATGGTTCGGGTACAGTATATAACTTCCCCGCAGGTAGTTACCGCTTCCCAATGCTGGCGCCGGGTGATTATCAGATTGTACTCAGTGTGCCTGCATCACTGCGAGCACCATCACTGGAAACTATTGCTAATTTACAAGCACTACCAGGTGCCCCTTATGCGCTGGATGCCAATGCCTCTTTTGGGCAGGTATTCACCTTGCTGCCAGGGTTACCGCTGAATATAGATATTCCTGTAGATGCAGTGATATCGCATCTGGTACTGAATAAAATAGCTTCAAAGGCGCAAGCCTCTATTGGTGATTTCGTACAGTACACATTGACGCTGGAAAATATCGATACCCTGACTATTTCAAATAACATAGTGGTTACAGATGTATTGCCCAAAGGCTTCCGCTATCAGGCTGGATCAGTGCGGATCAAAGGAGCAGTTACAGCAGAACCCATGATTGCATTGAATGGTCGTGAGCTGCAATTTAGCGTGGGTACGCTGTTGCCAGGTAATACGCTTGAAGTGAAATACATCGCCGAAGTGGGTGCCGGGACCAAAAATGGCGATGCGATTAATACCGCTATTGCCGTTGATGATCTGAGTGTTGCGTCAAACACAGCAATGGCATCGGTACAGATATACGAAGACCTGATCAAGAGCCACAGCTTTATCGTCGGTAAAGTGTTTAATGCGGAGTGTAGTGACGATGATAGAAATCTACCCGGTTTCCCAAATGCCAGAATCTATATGGAAGACGGTAGTTATGTGGTAACAGATGAAGAAGGCCTGTATCACTTCGAGGGTGTTACGCCTGGTGTACACGTGGTGCAGTTGGATGTGGAAACTGTGCCCGATAATATGGAAGTCGTCGCTTGTGAAGAAAATACACGTTTTGCTGGTACATCCTACTCACAGTTCGTTGATGTAAAGGGCGGCACCATGTGGCGTGCTAATTTCTATCTCAAACCGAAAGATCCAGTCAGCGATATTGCCAATATATCGTTGGCAAGCGAGCTGAATAATGAGGAAGTGAAGTACTCGGTTAATATTTCAAATGGCAAGGTGCCTGTGAGTAACTACCGTCTGATGGTGGTGCTACCCGAGAATATGGTCTACATCCCAGGTAGTAGTCATATAGGTGCTGATGACCTCGAGGATCCAGAAGTGATGGAGAACATCCTGACCTACAGGCTGGGTGATCTCAGTAGTGACTGGATGAAGAAACTCGAGCTACGAGGTCGCCTGAAAGATAAGGCCGATGGCGAGCTGGTCACGTCAGCGATGTTTATTGTTGATACGGAAATGAAAAAGGGTGTTCGCTCTCAGCAGGTGAAGAACAAGCTGATTGCCAGACGTAATAAAGTTGAAAACAAAGACCTGGTATTCAGCGCTTACTTTAAACCCATGGGCACTGAGCTGACCGAACGAAGCAAGAAGGCAATACGTTTAATTATTGGAAAATTCAAGGGCGCCAAGGTAACGCTGAATCATGTAATTGGCCACACCGACGGTAATCGAATTGCACAACGTAGTACATGGTTGTTTGATACCAATGATGATTTATCAATGGCGCGTGCGCGTGCTGTCAGTGATTTCATGGTGCGTGAGTTGGGTGTCAGCGCTGATACGGTGAAACTTGAAGGGCGTGGCCGAAATGAGCCGACTGCAACAAACAATACAGTAGAAGGTCGCGCAAAAAACCGTCGTGCTGAACTTTATATTACGACCAGCCAGATTGTTGACCCAGGTAGTGTTGAAATAACGCTGGCCAGGAGTGATGTTGCCAGTGCTGAACTGATCGGTCAGCCAGTCTACGATATTGAGAAGAAATATAATCCGGTGCCAGAAGTCGACAAGTTAACGATTAAGGATTTTGATGAGTACTGGATCAAGACCGCAGAGCCAGGATTAGAATGGTTGATGCCAGCAGAAGGTGCGGTACCGGCGATTCCTGCAGTTAATATTGCTGTTAAGTATGATCCTGCTGATAAATATGAGTTGCTGCAAAATGGCGAACCGGTTAATCCATTGTTCAACTTTGGTACGATTAAAAATACCGCTGCAACCGTTGCGCGTGTCTATTGGCAGGGCATTCATCTCAGGGATGGAGAAAATAAATTTGAGTTTGTCGTTAAGGATAAGAACGGCGTTGAGAAGCAGCGCCTAACTCGCATGATCATTAATGCGGGATATCCGGCGCGCGCAGAACTGGTTGAGGTATACTCGCGACTGGTCGCCGATGGTACTCACTCGCCAGTGATTGCCTTGCGCCTGTATGATAAGGATGATCATCTGATAAGGCCGGGTGCCCAGGTCAGGTTTGAAGTCAATGCGCCATATATCAGCAAGCAGGAAATGGACGCGCTGGATGAGAATCGTCTTAAAGGACTTGATCGCGAATCTCCAGTCATTGAAGTCGGTGCAGAGGGCGTTGCGCTGGTCGAGCTTTCACCAACCACCGAGTCGGGTAACGTGGTAATCAGTATGCCAATGGCGGGCAATAAGGATTACAGGGTAGAGACCTGGCTGCAGCCTGATTTGCGTGAATGGATACTGGTAGGTCTGGCTGAAGGTGTCATGGGTTATAACAAGCTAAGTGGCAATATGCAGAGCCTGGGTGAAGAGGGCTATGATGATCAGTTCTACAGTGATGGTCGTGTTGCCTTTTTTGCCAAAGGTAAGGTCAAAGGCAGCTGGTTGCTCACTGCGGCCTACGATTCTGAAAAGGGTGAATATGAGACGGATAATCGCGTTAACCAGCTAATTGATCCTGATACCTATTACACGATTTATGGTGACGGTACCAGCCAGCGTTATGATGCATCGAGTTCCGAGAAACTCTATTTGAAAGTAGAGCGTGAGCAGTTCTATGCCTTGTATGGCGATTATGATTCGGGATTGAATGTAACTGAACTATCTAACTTCAGTCGTCGTATGACAGGTTTCAAATCTGAAATGACAGCGGGTGCGTTCAGCTACACTGCGTTTGCCGCTGAGAACAAAAATAATTTCATCAAAGATGAAATTCCGGGTGATGGTACATCTGGCCTGTATCGTTTCAGTAATCAGAACCTTGTTATCAACAGTGAAAAGATTGTGATTGAAACGCGAGATCGTTTCCGCAGTGAAATTATAATTGAATCAAAAACACTGGTTCGTCATCTCGACTACAACATCGATTACCAGGAAGGTACGATTTATTTCCGTGAGCCAATTATGGCGCGTGACGCAAACTTCAACCCTGTCTATATTGTTGCTGACTACGAGGTTGAGGCGCCGATCAATGGTGGTGTGACTGCAGGGGCACGTGCTGCCGTCAAACTGATGGATGATGCGCTGGAAGTGGGCGCGTCGGTGGTACACGATGCGACATTTGCGGCAGAGTCTGACCTGGTTGGCATCGATGCAAAACTTGAGATCAGTGATAAGACCAAAGTGAAATTTGAAGCAGCCAGTACCAGTGGTGATAATGCAGGTACTGAGGTATCAGGGAATGCTATGCTGGCTGAAATTGAACACAAGGATGATGGACTACAGGGTCGTGTATATGTCAGGCAACAGGATGCCAATTTTGGTTTAGGTCAGCAGTCAGTGACTCAAACGGGTACACGTAAACTGGGTGCTGAAGGTCGCTATCGGTTGACCGAAAAAACATCGGTAGACGCGCTGGCTTATCGCGAGGAAATGCTGAGTACGCAGGCTGATCGTAATGTCGCCGAGGCCAATGTGCTGTATAACGAAGAGGCTTATACATTGTCGGCAGGTGCACGTCTGGCACGCGATACCAATAGCACAGGGCAGGCACAGGATTCAGACCTGTTGTTGCTCGGGGCATCGACCAAGCTGTTCGATAATAAACTGCGCCTGCGTGCCAATAGTGAAACCGCACTGGCCTCGGCAGACAACAGCAGTGATTATCCTTCGCGCTATATCCTGGGCGCTGATTACACGCTGACTGCAGATATCGAACTGTTTGCAGAAAATGAATGGACTATGGGTGATTTGCAGGATACCGAGATGACGCGCATGGGCCTGCGATCAACACCGTGGCAGGGTGCGAAGCTGAATTCCTCTGTGACACGTGAACAGCAGGAAAATGGCGAACGTTCATTTGCCAGCATGGGTCTGACGCAGGGTTTCAGGATGTCTGAAAACTGGACGGGTGATGTTGCATTCGATAAGAGCAAGACGATTCGCGAGCCGGGTGCAACACCATTCAATATAAATGTACCGATTGCTCAAGGTACGAGTAATGATGATTACACGGCGGTTTCTACTGGCCTGACCTATCAGGCGGAGACTTATACTGTGGTTACGCGACTGGAAACGCGTAATGCAGAAAAAGCAAACAAGGTCGGTGCGCTGGTCAACTGGGAACGCAAACTCATTGATGGTGTTGCCTATGCACTAGGTACTCAATTATTCGATACAGATCGTGCTGATGGTTCATCTTCTATCGATGCCGATATTCGCCTGTCCCTGGGTTATCGCCCAAACAGCTCAAACTGGATTACGCTGGATCGTATGGAATATAAACTGGACGAAGAAGAAACTGCACTGGGTGATGTGACACGCCAGCGCAAGCTGATTAATAATCTGGTTAGCAACTATAAACCTGATCACAGCAATCAGTTGGCGCTCAACTATGGTGTGAAATATGTTATTGATAGTTTTGATGGTGATGAATACAACGGTATGACCCATCTGCTGGGCACCGAATACCGTCACGACTTTACCCGGTTAATCGATTTCGGCTTACATGCACACACCTTATATAGTGCGAACTCGAATAACTACCTGTATTCGAGAGGTGTCTCAGTGGGCTTCCAGCTAGCCAGGAATATCTGGCTGAGCCTGGGCTATAACTTCGATGGCTTCGAGGATCGGGACTTCTCCGCGGCCGGCTATACCGCTCAGGGTCCTTATCTGCAGTTCCGTATGAAGTTTGATCAGAATACTGGCGCAGAAATTATGAACTGGCTGGATTAACCAGCGTCAAATTAAGGGTAGTTATCCCGCTCACTGGTAATGCTACAGGTTGAGCTTTAAGATAGTCTGTTTCTACACCTTATATAGTGTCTTATAAATGAATCGCAGAATTCAGGCCATGCCCACCCAACTGGTGAACCAGATTGCCGCTGGTGAAGTGGTCGAACGCCCCGCCTCAGTGGTGAAAGAGTTGCTCGAAAACAGCCTGGATGCACAAGCAACGAAGATCGAAATTGATGTCGAACAGGGCGGAATCAAGTCCATTCGTATTCGAGATAACGGACACGGTATTCACAAGGATGACCTGGTGCTATCACTATCGCCTCATGCGACCAGCAAGATCAGGACTATCGATGACCTGGAAAATGTTGTTAGTCTTGGTTTTCGTGGTGAGGCGCTGCCCAGTATTGCCTCCGTCAGCCATCTAAGTCTGAAATCAAAGTGGCAGGATGCCGAGGAGGCCTGGGAAATCCGATCCAGCCATAGCAATAATTTTGATATCAGTCCGGTGGCACTGAATGAAGGCACACATATCGAAGTAAAAGACTTGTTCTTTAATATCCCGGCACGCCGTAAATTTTTAAGGACGGAGAAAACCGAGTTTAGCCATCTCGATGAGATGATTAAAAAAATTGCCCTCAGTCGTTTCGATGTCGATATTACGCTGCGTCATAATCAACGGCCAGTCAGGCAGTTACGCGCCGCCACAGATCGTCCGCAACAGGAAAAGCGTATCGCCGAGGTATTTGGTTCTGCCTTTATTGAACAGGCCATGCATATGGATTTTTCCATTGATGGCCTGCGCCTGTGGGGCTGGATAGGGCTGCCGACATTCTCGCGCAGTCAGGTCGATATGCAGTATTTTTATGTCAATGGCCGTATCGTGCGGGACAAGGTAGTCAGCCACGCGATCCGTCAGGCTTATCAGGATGTGATGTTTCATGGTCGTCATCCGGCCTATGTGCTGTTCTTTGAAATCGAGCCCTCGGCGGTAGATGTCAACGCGCACCCCGGTAAGCATGAAGTGCGATTCCGGCAAAGCCGTGCGGTACATGATTTCCTGTTCCGTGCGATACATAAATCACTGGCGGATATGCGCCCAGCTGAAGAGGGCACGCATAATATGAGTCACTTTAGTAGCCGTGACTTCAACGCACCGGCTGCAGTTTTATCGCCATCGGGACAGGCAGGGAATTCCTATGGTGGTTATCAACAAAACATTATCCGTTCCCAGGGTTCGTTATCACTCGCGGTTGCCGAGCAGTCGCGTGCCTACCAGTCACTGATTTCAGAGGAGGCTCCGAGCAGTGAGGAATACATTGAATTTCCACCACTGGGTTATGCACGTGCGCAACTGCATGGTGTCTATATACTGGCTGAGAATAAAGAGGGCATGGTGCTGGTCGATATGCACGCCGCCCATGAACGTATTACTTACGAACGGTTAAAACAGGCACGTGAAAACAACGGCATCTCGGCGCAACCCCTGTTGGTGCCCGTGTCGGTAGCAGTGAGTGAAAAAGAGGCCGGTTGTGCCGAAGAGTACACTGAAATTTTTTCAGACCTGGGTTTTGAGCTGGATCGAACCGCGCCCGAGGCGCTGCGCATCAGGCAGATACCGGTAATGCTGGCTAATGCCAATGCAGAACAGCTGGTGCGCGATGTGCTCTCTGACCTGATTCGACACGGTAGCAGTACACGCATCAGAGAAGCGATGAACGAGGTACTGGGCACCATGGCCTGTCATGGTTCGATTCGGGCCAATCGTAAACTCACCATCCCGGAAATGAATACACTGTTGCGCGATATGGAAAATACCGAGCGCAGTGGTCAGTGCAATCATGGGCGTCCCACCTGGATACAGCTCAGTATGAATGAGCTGGACAGGTTATTTATGAGGGGCCAGTGAGAGTGACGAGGTGCTGTTCAAATGGATAAATTTATTGTCCAGGCGGGCGATCGCGACGATGCACCCTTTGCCGTCTTTCTGATGGGCCCCACGGCGGCAGGTAAAACCGATCTGGCTATTGCCTGCACTGAACAACTGGGTATGGATATCATCAGCGTTGATTCGGCCATGGTGTACCGGGATATGGATATCGGTAGCGCAAAGCCCGATGCCGCCACATTATTGCGTGCCCCGCACAAACTGGTCGATATTCTAGACCCCGCAGAGGCCTATTCCGCAGGTAGGTTCTGTGAAGACGCGCTGCGTGAAATGGCCAGTAGTACTGAGGCAGGGCGTGTTCCCTGTCTTGCTGGTGGTACCATGCTGTATTTCAATACGCTGCAAAAGGGTATGGCTGATATGCCGGATTCTGATCCTGACGTCCGCCAGCGGCTGCACGATGAGGCCGAAGCGAAGGGCATGCAGGCGATGCATGCGCGTCTGGCCGAGATTGACCCTGAAGCGGCGCATCGGCTACACCCCAATGACCCGCAAAGAATTCTAAGGGCACTGGAAGTCTATGAAATATCAGGGAAATCACTGAGTGCACACTGGGCGGAGCAGGAGAAGCACGTATTACCCTACAGGGCAATTAAAATTGCCCTGATGCCGCCTGATCGCGTTGAACTGCGCAAGCGTATTGAGGAACGATTTGACGCCATGCTGGTCGAAGGTCTGATCGATGAAGTACGTTCACTCTATGAAAGGGGTGATTTATCGCTGGATACGCCTTCGATGAGGGCAGTGGGCTATCGC
>JAOUPA010000092.1 GCA_029880105.1 Gammaproteobacteria bacterium | reverse complement strand
GTGAACGGCAAAGATTATATAGGCGAGGCACAAACTTGCTGTAGCGCATCATATTGTCAATGTGAAAGTTACTGACAATCGATTGCATATTCGTGTTGGATGAAAACATATGTCGACCTTTTTTAAATGGAGATACCAGGTTCTAGCCCAAGTATAGCCAAACAGGAGGTTTTTGATTAGAAATAAAGAGCGAGAATGAATATGGCGAATGATAACTTGATTACGATCATTGTTTAAAGCGGAATCTTGGCAGGCTAATATTGTAATAGAGGGCCAGCAGGCGGGTGAAAAAGATACTCAGGCCCGAAATGATACAGGCCAGGGTCACATCAACCTGTAGCTGCAATAAGGCAATCAGCAGTAATGAGCCTGCCCAGGATACTGTGGCATAGAGTGGGCTCTGGAATACCACCGGCTGCTCATTAGATAAGACATCACGAAAAATACCACCCATTGTGCCGGTCATCACACCCATAAAACTTGCTACCAGCCAGGGCGCATCGAACATCAGTGAAACCAGTGTGCCAGCGACAGCGAAGGTTGCCAGGCCAGCAGCATCAGGAATAAGGAAAAATTTCTGGGGAATGGCGACCAGTCGCGCAGTGACAAAAATGGTGATCGCGCTCACCAGCGAAGCAATAAAAAAGGCCTGGTCTCGAATCCAGAAAACTTCACGGTCGAGCAGCATGTCACGTAGAGAGCCACCACCAAGCCCGGTGGCGATAGCAATAATAATCACGCCAAACAGGTCAAACTGCTTGAAACCCGCCTTTAAAACACCCGAGGTGGATGAAACAATAACCGCGACGAAGGTAATCCAGTAGAGACTGTCTAGCAGGGCTGGGGTTGGGTGAAGATTCATGGGGTGCTCAAAGTTATATTGTCAGTGCTCAAAGTTGCTAAATCCTGCTTGTTATAAGTTGAAAATAATAATGAAATAGCGAACACCAGCGTAACAATAATTATTTATACTCATTGTTAATGAAAATCCTGTGCAGTAATTCGAGACAAAGACACAGGCGAGGCGGTGTTAAATTATTTTGGTCATATAGCACCGCTGATATGGGTAAATTTATGGCTCACATGATAAGAGTTGAGGTTAAGTGCTGCAAGTGGAATTAGCGGATATTAAAAAGTGCCATGGCATTGCTTGTAGTTTGCGTTGCGATTTCATTTTTATGTTCTTGTCTCAGACTGGCAATGGTGGATAGTATGTTTTCCAGATAAGCAGGCTCATTGCGCTGGTTTTTATGACTTGTGTCTGGCTGGTCGGGTGCATCGGTTTCAATAAGTAATGAGCTTAATGGAATCTGGCTGGATACAGCGCGAAGTTTGCTGGCTCGCTCATAAGTAATGGGGCCACCAAAACTGATATAAAAACCTATTTCGATTAACTGCAGTGCCTGTTCATAACTGCCAGAATAACTGTGTACCATACCGCGTAGACCTGGTCGCTTGCGCAGTTGTTGAATAATTTCTTCAGTGGCATGGACTGAGTGGATTACTACTGGCATATTTTTTTCTTCTGCAATGTCGAGCTGTGCTTCGAAAAAATAGTGCTGCCTGTTTTTATCGGCCTGTCCCTGACGATAATCAAGTCCGCATTCGCCAATGGCAACACAGGGGTTGTTGTCGATGAACTGTGCAAGTTTTTTTATATCGCTTTCAGTGTGCTGATCTGCCCAGTAGGGGTGCAGGCCATAACAGGGGTGAAGGTGTTTGTTATGCGTGCATAGTGTTTTTATTTTATCCCAGTTACTGGTTGATACACCGGGGATGATGATGTCGCTAATTCCAATTAGTTTTGCGCGTTGTAGGACTTCATCGCGATCTATATCAAAGTTAATAAAATCAAGATGGCAGTGGGTATCTATTAGGGTATATGTCGGCATGGTAGTAAGTGTACTACGGAAAATATCATGCGCATAAAAAAGGCCAGTTTAAACTGGCCTTTTTGTATCACGATGATTATTCGATTTAGCGAGATTTTTTCGCTCTTTCGATCATGTCGTGAATGATAGGCGTCAGGATCAGTTCCATCGCCAGGCCCATTTTACCGCCAGGTACAACAATAGAGTTACGGCGTGACATGAATGAGTTAGGGATCATGTTCAACAGGTAAGGGAAATCGGTGTTGAATTTTTTAGGATCCTTGAAGCGAATCACAACCAGGCTTTCATCAGGCGTTGGAATATCGCGTGCGATGAACGGATTAGAGGTGTCAACAGTAGCGATACGCTGGAAGTTGATGTCAGTGCGTGAGAACTGGGGAGTGATGTAATTGATATAGTCCGGCATACGGCGCAGGATGGTATCGACGATTACTTCTTCCGAGTAGCCACGCTCAGCGTTGTCGCGGTGGATCTTCTGGATCCACTCAAGGTTAACACTGGGCACTACGCCAACCAGCAGGTCAACGTACTGTGCAACATCGATGTCGTCCGTAACGACACCGCCATGCAGACCTTCGTAAAACATCAGGTCGGTACCCTTTGGAATATCTTCCCATGGCGTGAACTGGCCAGCGTTAAGGCCGTCATAAGGAGCCGCCTCTTCGTCACTGTGCAGATACAGGCGCTTCTGTCCAGTACCGGTTTCACCGTAGCTTTTGAATAGCTCGGCCAGTTTGTCAAAGACATTGGCGTCGGGGCCGAAGTGGCTGAAATTTTTGTTGCCTTTGGCTTCGGCCTCGGCCATTGCTTCTTTCATTGAAGCGCGATCATAGCGGTGGAAACTATCACCTTCGATTACAATGGGGGTAATGGCTTCACGAGTGAAAATATGTTCAAACGCGCGTTTTACGGTCGAAGTGCCGGCGCCTGATGAGCCAGTAACGGCAACGATTGGGTGTTTATGAGACATTTTATTCTCCTGGTTATATCTTAAAAATCAGTTAGTTGGCAGCCGTACCCGTCTATATCGCTATCTGGAGTCGCTCTGGCTAGCACGCAAAAAAGGACGCCATTGTACCTGTTTTTGCCCCCTCATTATAGAGGGGGTGACAGGTGGCTATTGTGAGTTTTTTAGTAGATTGGAGGCATGTAGCAGGGCGTCGATACGCTGCTGGTACATCTGGCCAGCGTCCAGATGGCGTAAAATTTTCTGTTTTCGCAGCATTTCACAGACGCGTTGACCCGCACCGACCAGGAATACCTGTCTGCCGGCATTCTTGGTATCCATGATGATGTCTTCGATAGCGCGAGCCGAGGTGAAATCCATAAAAGGAACGTCAACCAGATCCAGTAACATGATGTCATAGTTCTGGATGCTTGCATGCCGGCGTGCCATCGACTTGGCGGCACTGAAGCCCATAGGACCTTTTATATGGAATAGCAGGATGCGGCCTTTCGCCTCATCCATCAGCTTCTGCTCTTCTTGATTGAGTGGCAGTTCTTCGTGGCTCTCAGTAGTGAGGGTCATGCTTTCAAGCTGCAGGTTGGCCATACGTTGCATAAACAGGAAGCTCGCCATCACCATGCCGATGCCAACAGCCAGTAGCAGGTCAACAGTCACAGTAGTGACTAATACGACGATCATAATAACAATACCCGGTTTGGGTGCTGTCTTGATGCGTTTCAGGTAATCCCAGTCAATGATATCGGTACCAACCTTGATCAGAATGCCGGCGAGTACGGCCTTGGGGATATCGCTGGCCAGTGAGCCTGCACCTAGAACGATGGCCAGCAGAACCACAGCATGCAGTGCGCCTGAGATTGGGGTACGCCCCCCGGCCTTGACGTTGACCACGGTACGCATGGTGGCACCAGCGCCGGGCAGGCCACCGAAGAGTCCGGCAACAGTGTTACCAATACCTTGGCCGATCAGTTCACGGTCTGATTTGTGCTGGGTGCGTGTGATATTGTCGGCAACCAGCGAAGTTAGCAGTGAGTCGATAGTACCAAGGCCGGCCAGTGTCAGTGCTGAAACGATCATCATGCTGAATAATTCACCATCAATAATGGGTAATCTGAATTCAGGGAAGCCGGTAGGAATTTCACCAATAATAGGAGTAATGCCCGGTTCCATGGTCAGTATGTAGAACAGGGTGCCAACCAGTAATGCGAACAGCGGCGCAGGGAACAGGCGATTGAGTTTTGGTAGAAATTTGGGGATGCCATAAACCATGAGTAGTACGACAACACCCAACTCCAGGGCATGGTATTCAATATGCTGGAAGTAGTAAGGGATCATATGTACTGCTTCGAGTGGTTTGGAAATAGCAGCTTCGCCAACCAAAGGGCCTATCTGGAGCAGAATGATGATAACCCCGATGCCACTCATAAAGCCTGACACCACTGGGTGAGGTACCAGTTCGATGTATTTGCCGATGCGCAGAATACCGAACAATATCTGGAACAGGCCGCCCATAACAACCACAGTAAAGGCCAGTGCCGCGCCACGCCCCGGATCATCCGGGAACATGCCAGTGTATTGCATGAAAATAGCGGCCATGACCACTGTCATTGGGCCGGTCGGGCCGGAAACCTGCGCCGGAGTGCCACCAAATAGAGCTGCGAAGAAACCGACAAAAATTGCGCCGTACATGCCGGCAATCGGCCCGGCACCAGAGGCAACACCCATAGCCATGGCCAGCGGTAATGCAACGACAGCAGCTGTCAGGCCGCCGTAAATATCGCCGCGTAAATTATTAAAATGTAATCCATTGATGTATTGCATATTTTTCTAGTTTCTCTATTTGTGTTTTAAATCGTTAGCGCACATTACTGGCTAATATTATAATGTATTATTTTTGGTTGGTGGCTGAATTGGGCATGAGGTGCCATTCATGATAACGTTGCCCTTTTTATTTTTATAGTTCAAATTTTTCTGTAAATAACTGGAAGTAGGTTGGAAATGTATAATTTTAAAGCCCTTTTTACGAATCCTGCGCGTCTTTTGCCATTTTTGGCATGGATTGGCAATTGCAAGAACCCAAAGATATTGCAGGCAGACATCATTGCCGGTGTTACTGTGGCATTGGTGTTGGTACCTCAGTCGATGGCTTATGCGCAGTTGGCTGGTTTGCCTCCTTATTATGGTCTTTATGCGTCATTCTTGCCTGGCATCGTTGCCGCCCTGTTTGGTTCCTCTCGTCAACTGGCGACTGGTCCTGTGGCGGTGGTTTCTCTGATGACGGCAGCGGCACTGGAGCCACTGGCCCTGTCACCGGAGCTGTATGTTGTCTACGCGTTAACAATGGCATTGATGGTGGGTGTATTTCAGTTTTCGCTGGGTGTGTTGCGTCTAGGTGTACTGGTGGACTTCCTGTCTCATCCTGTGGTGATTGGCTTTACCAATGCGGCTGCGATAATTATTGGTACCTCGCAGCTGAGCAAGATATTCGGGGTAACCAATTACGAAAAAGGTGAGCACCAGTACGAGACCATCTGGAATGTGGTGGTCACTGCAACTACTGATACACACATGCTGACATTGGCAATGGGCTTGCTGGCGATTGCGATTATGATGACATTGAAAAAACTGGCACCGAAAGCACCCAATGTACTGATTGCCGTGGTAGTGACGACAGCACTTTCATGGGCAATGGGGTTTGCTGAACAGGGTGGCAGTGTTGTTGGTGAGGTGCCAGCGGGTATCACTATGCCAGTGCTACCTACCGGAGTTCAGTGGGATGTGCTGGTGCAGCTGATGAGTACAGCAGTCGTTATCAGCATTATTGGTTTTATGGAGGCGATTTCGATTGCCAAGGCTATGGCGGCTCAAACCCGTCAACGTCTTGACCCGAATCAGGAGTTGATTGGTCAGGGTCTGAGTAATCTGGTATCAGGCCTGTTTCAGGGTTATGCAGTTTCCGGCTCGTTTTCACGTTCAGCGGTGAATATCAGCGCTGGCGCGATCACCGGGTTCTCATCAGTGGTAACCGGTGCGGTTGTTGGTCTTACCCTGCTGGTATTAACGCCGCTGCTTTATCATCTGCCACAGGCAACACTAGCTGCAGTGATCATGATGGCGGTAATCAATCTGGTGAAAATTCGCCCGATTATTGAGGCCTGGAAAGTGCAGCCGCACGATGGCATGGTTGCGATTGTTACCTTCATGTTGACGCTGATTGTGGCACCGCATCTGGAAACAGGCATTGTGGTTGGTGTGATTCTGTCACTGGGGCTGTTTCTGTTCCGTACTATGCGTCCAAACATAGCTGTACTGTCGCGTCACATGGATGGCACCTTGCGTGATGCTGAAGCGGCAAAGTTGTCTACATGTGACAATATTTCATTGATTCGTTTTGATGGACCACTTTATTTTGCCAACACCGGTTTCTTTTTTGATACTGTTCTCGACAGGGTGGCGAAAAAGCCCAATTTGAAATTCGTTGTGATTGATGCGGAAGGTATCAACGAGATCGATGCGACTGGTGAGGAGATGCTGCACGAGCTGGTAACACGGCTGGAATCACTGGGCATTGAACTACTGATGGCAAGAGTCAAAAAACCCGTGATGGATATCCTTAAGCGTTCTGGTTTTGTCGAGCACTGGGGGCGTGACAAGTTCTTCCGTTTGCGTACCCATGCGTTTAACTATGCATGGGGCAAGCTGGAAGAAGGTCATAAGGACACCTGTCCACTCCATATAGCTACACCTTTGAGCGATGAAGAGTTTGTCGAGGTTGTGGAGGCAGAAGCAGAAGCGGAGGCAACTATTGTACCGATGCCACCGAAGGATGAAGCTGAAGTGCAGAAAGCAGAGAGCTGATATTTTTGAATACGGGTGAAAAAGGGCTGGTATCAGCCCTTTTTTTCGTAAACCATATCCCAGACACCGTGGCCGAGCTTCAGGCCGCGACGTTCAAACTTGGTCTTTGGCCGTAGGCCCTCCGCAGAAACAAAACTATCATTGCCGGCAATATTAGCAAAGCCCTGATGTTGGCTCATGGTTTCCAGCATATGCACTGCATAATTTTCCCAGTCAGTGGCCATGTGGAAGTGACAACCCTCTTTCAAAAGCTTTCTGATAGTTTCAACAAAATCGTCCTGCAGAATACGGCGCTTGTGGTGACGTTTTTTGTGCCATGGATCAGGGAAGAACAGTTGCACACGATCTAGTGAATTTTCTGGCATCTGGTGGTTCAGAACTTCGATGGCATCATGGCGAATCACGCGTAAATTGCTGATTCCAGCCTGCTGTGCGCCATGGATAATGTGGCCTACACCGGGTGTGTGTACCTCGATACCCAGAAAATTACGTTCAGGATGGTTGATCGCCATTTCCAGAAGCGATTCGCCGTTACCAAAGCCGATTTCCAGTGTGACTGGGTTGGTGTTACCAAAAACGGCTTGGAAATCCAGCAATTCATCGCTGAAATCGATGCCATATTTATCCCAATGATTATCCAGGGCTTTTTGCTGGGCGTTTGTTAGCCGGCCTGTACGCAGCACAAAGCTGCGTATTGGGCGGAGAAATTTTTCACTGCTGTTGTCGCTCACTGGTGTTTAGAAAAACAGGCCTTCAATTGGTGATGAGGCCGAGGCGAAACGTTTGCGTGGCATACGGCCAGCCAGATAGGCTTCACGACCGGCCTCGATAGCCTTTCTCATGGCTGAGGCCATCAACACGGGTTTCTGTGCGGCGGCAATAGCCGTGTTCATTAAAATACCATCACAGCCCAGTTCCATGGCAATGGCTGAGTCGGAGGCGGTGCCGACACCTGCATCGACAATGATCGGCACATTGGCATTCTCTACAATGGTAAGAATATTGTAGGGATTACGAATACCCAGGCCAGAACCAATCGGTGCCGCCAGTGGCATCACTGCGGCACAGCCGATCTCTTCTAGACGTTTAGCGATCAGAGGGTCATCGCTGGTGTAGACCATGACATCAAAACCGTCCTTGACCAGAATTTTGGCAGCTTCGAGTGTGGCGGTG
>JAOUPA010000091.1 GCA_029880105.1 Gammaproteobacteria bacterium | reverse complement strand
GATGATAAATGCAAGCGCCATTGGGTAGAGTGTCTGTGCATCGGCCTGGCTACCTTCGGGAAATGCATTGTTCATTACCGCAAGACCAACCAGTCGGATTTCAATATTGGGGAACTGCGCCAGCATGTCACTTTTAATTTTACGTGCATAGCTCACAGCTTCAGGCACTTCACCCAGGCTTTTACCGGGCAGCTGTACAGTGACGTTGATACCAGTGTATTTGCTATCTGGTGAAATCAGTCGGTGTACCAGCATCGGTTCGTTGACGGCGATTTGTTGAAGCTGGGCTAACTGAGTTTCATCAAGTGCCTCGGGATTAACTACCAGGTCGTCAACCATTAAATCATCTTCTTCGGCGCGAGTGTGTTGATAATTGGTAATGGAATCAACGCGTGTTGAATAGGGGATTTGCCAACCAGCTTTGGTAATGGCCTGAATAGCGGTAAGTGCTTCGGGTGTGAATACCCGGCCATCTTTGGGTGTAACGACGAACATGATGTTGTCGTTTTTGTTGAAGGTATTCTGCATACGCTCAAATTCAAGCAGCTGCGGATTGTCCTCACCGAAGAACATGCGGTAGTCATTGCTCATGCTGAGTCTGGGCATACCGGCGCCTGTAGCAACCACTGAACCGATGATGGTAAGTACGACGAGATATCGCCAGCGAATAATCCAGTGGGCATAACTTTCAATCATGAGAATTCCCTGTGTTTGAATTTGCTCGGTATTCTAACGCTAAATAGCACTACTTTGCTTGAGCAACTTATGAATCTTGTTTGCAAATACAGAATACCCTTCGGCGTTAGGGTGTATCTGGTCTGATTTTAAACTTCCATCAGCCAGAATTTCACTGAGGGCATTATTTTCCAGTGGTAACTGGTTGCTGTCCGCGAGTTCTTTGTAGAGCGATGCAGATGATAGGAAAATACCAAATTGTGGTACGCCAACGAGTACAATCTGCGTGCCATTGTCTCTGGCTATATCGATCATCTGTTGTAGGTTGTCTTTTGTTTGTTTCAGGTTGAATCGGCGTAAAATGTCGTTGCCGCCGTGGCAGAGTATGAGTAGTTCGGGATTGTGCTGTTTGAGTAATGGTGCCAGCCTTTTTAACCCAGTCTGGCTAATTTCACCGGGAACGCCAGCATTGATCACAGTACGTGATAGCATTTCCTGTAAACGTGCGGGATAGGATAGTTGTCGATCAGCGCCTGTACCAAAGGTCAGGCTGTCACCGAAGGCCAGAACCACGGCCTGTTTGCTTAGTGGCTTGAGTTGTGGTGTTGAATCGCAGGCAACAAGAAAAATGACGAGTAGTGCCAGTACAGGATAACGGTATTTTTTTATAGTGTGAATCATAGTGTATAGAGTGTAATGACAAATAGCCCTGATGATCAATTAATTGAGCAATATCGCAACGCCAGCTTTGATGGCTTTGTGCATGCTTACGAGCCTTTGGGTATTACTGCGGATTTTAAACAAAACCCGGAAGATTTTATCGTTGATGAGCAGCTACCGTTTGAATTAAGTGGTGAAGGTGAGCATGCATGGCTACATATCCAGAAGCGCGACTGCAATACCGACTGGGTGGCCAAGGCGCTAGCAAAAATTGCGGGCGTCAGGGCGCGATGTGTCGGTTATGCGGGGTTGAAAGATCGTCATGGCCTGACTTCGCAGTGGTTCAGCGTGCACCTGCCAGGGCTGCCTGACCCCGACTGGTCACAGATTGAATCTGTACCCGGTGAAGAAGGCAATATTAAACTGCTGGAAGCGAAGCGACATGGTCGAAAACTACGCCGTGGCGCATTGAAAGAAAATCGCTTTTCAATACGACTGTATCATTTGCGAGGGCGTGATGACCTGCCTGGTCATATTGAGCAACGCTGTCAGCTGATTGCCGAGCGCGGTGTGCCCAATTATTTTGGCGGTCAGCGTTTTGGCCATGGCATGGCTAACCTGACGGCGGCCGCTTATATGTTCAGCCATGAGGATTTGCGCCTGCCCAGAAATAAAAAAAGTATTTACCTGTCTGCAGCGCGTTCGTGGATTTTTAATCGTGTGTTGTCGCAACGTGTTGCGCAGGGTAGCTGGGATAAAAAAATACCCGGTGATGTGTTCATGCTTGAAGGTAAAACCGCCTGTTTCTGGGATGATGGTTCGGCGGATCTGGAAGAGCGAATCCAGAACCGGGAAATTCATCCAACGGCCTTACTCTGGGGTGAGGGTGAACTAAGGACGAAGCTGGATGCTGCCGTTATGGAGCAGGCGATAGTTGATGAAAATCCGATCTATAAAGAGGGACTGTGCCGGTTCAGGGTAGAGCAGATGCGGCGTTCACTCAGGGTGATTCCCGGTAATATGCTGTGGCAGCTACAGGGAGATGAATTGATCATTAGTTTTGATCTGCCAGCAGGCTGCTATGCGACCATGGTCTTGCGCGAACTGGTCGATCTGCATGAGGCCTCGATGCTCGGGCTGGATATCGATAAATAAAGTAATTGATAAGTGTGCTGAATTTTCTGAGCGTGCTAGAATTAGCGCTATAGAATTTAATTTCGTTAATAAACAAAGACATTCCCGATACTATGAACCCAAATTACCTGGATTTTGAACAGCCCATCGCCGAGCTCGAAGCCAAGATTGAAGAGCTGCGTTATGTTGGGGATGATACCGAGATCAATATTGGCGAGGAAATCAGCAAGCTGGAAGAAAAATCCCGTATGCTGACCAAAAATATCTTTGCCAAACTGGGTGCCTGGCAGACATCGAAGTTGTCACGCCATCCCATGCGCCCTTATACGCTGGATTATATCGATCGAATTTTTACCGATTTTCAGGAACTGCACGGTGATCGTGCTTACGCCGATGATGCCGCACTGGTTGGTGGTATCGCACGTTTAGATGGTATGCCAGTAATGGTGATCGGCCATCAGAAAGGCCGCGATACCAAGGAAAATATTCGTCGTAATTTTGGTATGCCGCGACCTGAGGGTTATCGTAAGGCAATGCGCCTGATGAAGATGGCAGAACGTTTCAAAATTCCAGTCCTGACCTTTATTGATACGCCGGGTGCCTACCCGGGTATTGGTGCCGAAGAGCGTGGCCAGTCTGAGGCGATTGCGCGCAATCTGTTTGTTATGGCCGACCTGAAAACCCCAATTATCTGTACTGTAATTGGTGAGGGTGGTTCCGGCGGTGCACTGGCCATTGGTGTTGGTGACCGCGTTATGATGCTGGAATACAGCACTTATTCGGTGATTTCCCCTGAAGGTTGTGCTTCAATCCTGTGGAAAAGCGCCGACAGGGCAGAAGATGCGGCTAATGCCATGGGTATTACTGCGGCCGTGCTGAAAGATCGTGGCCTGATTGACCAGGTAATCAGGGAGCCGCTGGGTAGTGCACATCGTGATGTTGATGCCACTGCCAGAAATATCAAGCAGGCACTGGTGGATGCGTTGGAAAGCTGCCAGAAAGTCGGTATCGAAAAATTGCTGGAAATGCGTTACCAGCGACTGACCTCGTTTGGTGACTATCTTGACCAGGAAGCCAGTTAATACGGTTTAACCTCTCGTTATGACACTCTCAAAGCGATTCTCAGGCGTACTGGAATCGCTTTTTTTATCCCATAAAGGTTCAATCAAACGTTATCTGGTTGGATATAGTGGCGGCCTGGATTCACACGTACTGTTACACCTGTGTTCACAAAATACACGCTTGCCTGTGCGGGCTGTCCATATCCATCATGGTTTGCAGTCTGAAGCCGATCAGTGGTCGACACACTGTGCTGAAGTTTGCGCGGCACTACAGGTTCCATTCAAAACCATTCACGTTGATGCCAGCAAGCGTTCGGGTGAGAGCCCGGAAGAAAGTGCACGCAAGGCTCGCTACCAGGCGCTAACGGCAGAACTAGAATCGGGAGATTGCCTGTTGACGGCACACCATCAGGATGACCAGTCAGAGACGGTACTATTACAGTTGTTTCGCGGTGCTGGCCCTGCCGGGCTGGCAGCGATGCCGATGATCCGTGAACTGAAACAGGGTGTTCATGCCAGACCTATGCTCGGTTTCAGCCGCGCTGAAATCGAATGTTATGCAAAGGAAAATGCACTTATCTGGATTGATGACCCCAGCAATACCGATACCGATTTTGACCGTAACCTGTTACGTCAGCGTATTATTCCCGACATCCGACAGCGTTGGCCGGGACTGGGTGAATCCCTGTCAAAGGTTGCGCTTCAGCAGCAGGATGCACTTGAAATTACTGAAACCTTGGCCGCGCTTGATCTTTCAACGGTTGTGATGCAACAGCATAATGTCATTAGTATTAATGCTTTGGGGAAATTATCCCGAGCCAGGCAGCTCAACGTACTACGCCTCTGGATTCACCGGTGTGCCGAAGATGCACCCACGGCGCATGTGCTGCATGAGTTGACGGATTCATTGATACCCGCAGCCGACGATGCCTGTCCTGAGGTATGCTGGGGCAGTTCTGAAATTCGACGTTTCCAGAATGGAGTTTACTGCCTGAAAAAAATTGAGCACGATGCCAGTAAAGTCTTTGACTGGAATCCGAGAGATAACCTGATGTTGAGCAATCTGGGGATCGAGTTGACTGCGCAATCGCTGGATGGGCAGGGAGTAAAGCCGGAGTTGATTCAGCAGCGACTAAAAGTCGCTTTCCGTCAGGGAGGGGAGAAGATTAAGCCTGTGGGTAGAAAAGGTACACATAGCCTAAAAAAGCTGATGCAGGAGGCCGGTATTCCGCCGTGGCAACGCAACAGAATACCCCTGATCTATTTTAATGATGAGCTAGTGTGTGTATTTGGTTATTGGGTAGCAGATGGTTATGCTAATTAGAGTTTGTAATTATGCTTAGTTATAAAAAAAGCCCCGCAGTGCGGGGCTTTTTTGGTGTTGATCAGAGAAATGTCTATTCACGACCACTGAGCGCAGACAGGATGTGCAGCAGGCTCAGGAACATATTGTAAATACTGACGTATAAGGTCACTGTGGCCAGTATGTAATTAGTCTCACCACCGTGAATGATTTCGCTGGTCTGGTAGAGGATCATGCCAGACATCAACAGGATAAACATGCCTGATACGGCCAGTGACAGCACGGGCATTTCAAAGATCATGGCACCAATACCTGCCAGGAAGGCAACCAGAATACCGACCATCAGGAAGCCACCCATAAAGCTGAAGTCCTTACGGCTGGTCAACGCATAGCCAGACAGACCAAGGAAGATGACACCAGTACCGCCAAGAGCAGTCATCACTAGCTGATCACCATTACCAATCGACATGTACATATTGAGGATGGGGCCGAGTGTGATACCCATAAAGCCGGTTAGCATGAAGACAAACAGCAGGCCGAGACCCTGATTGCTGAATTTGGTAGTCAGGAATAACAGGCCGAAGTAGCCAACCATTGTCAGGATTGGGTTAACAGGGGGCAGGTTCATTGCCATCGCGATACCAGCGGCTGCAGCACTGAAAAGCAGAGTCATCGCAAGCAGTGCGTAGGTATTTTTTAATACCTTGTTGGTCGCAAGGATTTGTGATTCTGAGCGTGTTGCTGTAATTTGCATAGTCTTTCCTATAGTGTTTCAAATTGTTGTTAAGGTTATCACTAATGCACTGACAGCGTAAATGATAATAAGTTTCATCAAATAATGCTGAAAGGCATATCTTGAGGCGAATATTAGGTGTCTGGTGAGGAATTTCAAGCCCCTAATTGAGAATGGAAGCCAGTTTTTATTAATATAAGGTCAAAAGAGTCACTGTACCGATTGAAACAAGCTAGAAATCCAGTAAGATACGCGCTCCCAACTGCGGTAATTGGGAACAATATGAAAGATTTCTGGAGAGCTGGCTGAGTGGTCGAAAGCGGCGGTCTTGAAAACCGTTGAGTCGAAAGGCTCCGGGGGTTCGAATCCCTCGCTCTCCGCCATATACAAAAGAGGTCACATCGACCTCTTTTTTTGTTTCTACATGTCTATAATGTATTCAAAAAGTTAACACGCAATCATCTATGTCTGAGCGCATCCGCGAAATTCCCTATAACTACACCTCGTTCTCTGATCGTGAAATTGTCATTCGCTTTCTGGGTGAGCCCATCTGGCATTTGCTGGGTGAGTTGCGTGGTGAGCGCAATACGGGGATTTCCGCGCGTATGTTGCTCGAAGTGCTGGGTGACATGTGGGTAGTGACACGTAATCCCTATTTGCAGGAAGATCTACTCGAAGATGTGGGGCGACGTAAGGCACTGATTGAGGCAATGCACCATCGACTGGCCCAGATCGAAGCGCGTGCAGATGGCAACCAGAAGGCCCTTGAATTGCACCGCGCAGCAAACGATGCAGTTAATCGTTTTTCTGAACAGTTTGACATTGATAAAAAACTTAGAGAAAGAGTGCGTCGGCGATTCAGGCGAATTACACGCAAAGATAATGTTGATTTTGGTGGTCTTGCTCGGGTATCTCATGCGACCGATGCGACCGACTGGCGCGTTGAATCGCCTTTTGTGGTGATTTCACCAGATACTGAAGAAGAAGTGATTGATCTGGTGAAGGCATGTATCGAGCTAGGTCTGACCATTATTCCACGTGGCGGCGGCACCGGTTACACCGGTAGTGCTGTGCCACTTGATGCGCACTCAGTGGTGATCAATACCGAAAAACTTGAAGCACTAAGTGATGTTGAGCCACGTAGTCTGCCGGGTGTTGAAGGGGTTGTGCCCACGGTTCGTTGTGGTGCGGGTGTGGTAACGAGAAGGGTTTCTGATCTGGCCGATGCCAATGGGCTGGTTTTTGCTGTCGATCCAACCTCGCAGGATGCTTCGTGTATCGGTGGTAATGTGGCGATGAATGCTGGCGGCAAAAAGGCGGTGTTGTGGGGAACCACTCTGGATAATTTAGTTTCCTGGCGAATGGTTACACCCGATGCCGAATGGCTAGAAGTGGAACGATGTAATCATAATCTTGGTAAGGTGCACGATCAGGAAGAGGTTATTTTCCACATTACTCGGTTTAAGCGAGATGGCAAGACCCCAATTGGTGATGTTGAAACACTGTCAATTCCGGGAACTGCTTTTCGTAAGTCAGGCCTGGGCAAGGATGTCACGGATAAATTTCTCTCGGGTCTGCCGGGTATTCAGAAAGAAGGTTGTGATGGCATTATCACTTCGGCACGATTTGTTTTGCATCGCATGCCGAAATTTATTCGTACGATCTGTCTTGAGTTTTTTGGTGCTGATTTATCTCGTGCAATACCGGCTATTGCTGAGTTGGTTGATCATGTCGAAAAAGATAAAACAGTCGTGCTGGCAGGGCTGGAGCATCTCGACGAACGATATGTAAAGGCAGTGCGCTATACCACCAAGAGCCCAGGACGAGAACGACCACGTATGGTATTGATCGCTGATGTTGCCGGAGAGGTTGAAGAGGGCGTTGCCTCTGCAGTTTCTGAAATTATTGCGCTGACCAATCGCCGTGGTGGTGAGGGTTTTGTCGCGATTAGCCCTGAGGCACGTCGGCACTTCTGGCTAGATCGTACCCGTACTGCAGCTATTTCTGCACACACCAATGCCTTTAAAGTCAATGAAGACGTCGTCATTCCACTGCACCGGCTTACAGAATACAACGCTGGCATTGAGCGTATTAATATTGAGCAGTCTATTGCAAATAAACTTGAAAGTATTGATGCTATGGATGCTCATTTGGCTGGTGATCTTTCTTATCTTTGGGTTGATCAGGAATATGAAAATAGCGATGAGAATCACGCCATATTCCAGGCCAAGCTAAATCTTGCGCGTCAGCATCTTGCCGCAGTTCGTCAGCGTTGGTCCAGTCTTGCAGTCAATATGGATGAGCCTGCTGTTGATCACCTCGATTTATTAACTGCAGATGAACAGGCTGCTATTCGTGACG
>JAOUPA010000011.1 GCA_029880105.1 Gammaproteobacteria bacterium | reverse complement strand
GTAGTGATATTCGGCCATCCTGTGGCAGGCGTTTTTCGGCGATATCCAGTTTGGCCATGACCTTGATGCGCGAGATAATTAGTGGTGCTATGTGGCTCGGTGGTTGCAGTATTTCACGCAGCATACCATCGACACGAAAGCGAACGCGCATCTTGCTTTCAAACGGTTCAATGTGGATATCCGAGGCATCGACCTTGATCGCCTCGGTGAGCAGGGCATTGATCAGCCGGATGATGGGGGCATCATCGTCAGCCTCCATCAGGTCTTCTGGTTCCAGGTTGTCGGCGAGCTCGTCGAGATTGAGTTCATCGCCGACGCCCTCCATCATGGCCATGGCCTGATCGCTACCCTGTTCATAGGTCTGGGCGAGCAGTGCGGCAAACTGCTCATCGGAGGCGGGCGCCAGATTGAGCTTGCGCCCGGTGGCGCGCTTTATCTCGGCCAGAATCAGCGGGCTGAAGTTTTTGCGGTGTAGTATCTGGATATGGTCGTCAGCAATCTGGCCGATCAGTACGCCATGGCGTTTGGCGAAGGCATAGGGTAGCCTTTGCGGCGTTAAGACTTCGTTTTGCAGCTCGGCTGTATCAGATGTATTCGTCACTGTCATCCCAGTCATCATCTGAGTTGTGGTTATCTTCAGGTATCGCCTGCTTTTTATTTTTTACCTGGGCCTTGTTTAGGGGTTTGGGTTGTAGGGGTTCAAGGACTGGCGATGATCCGTCCAGCATATCCAGCGGTTCATCTTCAAATTGCAGCTGCTGGGCGCGCAGGAAATTGTATTTTTCATTGCTGATTAAGGCAGCATCGGCGTCATCCCTTAGAATGCTGGGGCGCAGGAAAACCATCAAATTTTGTTTGCTCTTGTTGGCTGTGCTGGAGCGGAACAGGCTGCCCAGCAAAGGGATATCACCCAGCAGGGGGATTTTGCTTTCACCCTCACTGACGGTTTCCTGAATCAGGCCACCGAGCACTAGAATGCCACCATCATCGACCAGTACACTGGTTTTGATCGACCGTTTGCGTGTTGTTATACCCGTGACTTCGCTGCCAGGGATAACGCTGGAGGTTTCCTGTTCCAGATCGAGTTTAATGGTGTCGCCTTCATTGACCTGCGGTGTGACGCGTAGTGTCAAACCTACATCCTGGCGTTCGATAGTCTGGAATGGGTTGCTAGGGTTGGTGCTGCCAGCATTGGTGAAGGAACCAGTTACAAAAGGCACGTTTTCACCCACCACAATTTCGGCCTCTTCATTATCCAGTGTCACGATACTTGGGGTCGATAGAATATTGCTGGCATCATCGGTGGCCAGAGCACGTAACAACAGGGCGTAGCGTGTGCCGGAGCTATTAGTTTTACCTGCGCCCAGTGTTAGACCGGGGCTGATGCTTGGATCAACGGGTAAGCCACCAGCTGCAGCTAGGATGTTGCCTATGCCTCCAAAGTTGCTCAGTCCTAGGGGTATGTTTGGATTGGTTGATTGGGAGCCATCAACGGCCATACCTATGCCCAGTTCGTTACTTTTACCCGCAGTGATTTCTGTGATAATCGCTTCGATTAGTACCTGGGCGCGTCTGATATCCAGCTGTCTGATTACCGATTTCAGGCTCTTTAGTGTATTCGGGTCTGAGGTAATAATCAGTGCATTGGTCTCTTCATCGGCCTGAATATCGGCTTTTTGTGCGAACGCGGTTGATGCAGGTGCAGAGGGAGCTGGGGAAGCAGCAACGGCCCTGCCAACGGAGCCTCTAGTAGTTTTTGTGGTTGAATTTTGAATACCCGTTAAAATTTTTACCAGATTTTCTGCCTTGGCATATTTCAGGTAGATAACATGAGTATTGCCACCATCATCCAGCGGCGTGTCCAGCTGCATGATAGTCGTGCGTGCCTTCAGGCGTGAACTGGGTTCGCCGGTCATCAGTATACTGTTGGTACGTTCATCTGCAGCCATATTAATGTCTTTAGCCTCGTTTTTGGCTGCACCCGTTTCCTGATACAGGGAGTTAACAATGCGTACTAGTTCGGTGGCTGAAGCGTGTTTGAGATGGATGACTTCCAGTTCATCGCTATCTGGTCGATCAATACCACTGATGATCTCCATCATGCGCTGAATGTTGCCTGCATGATCGGTGATAATCAGGCTATTGGTTGGGGCGTATGCAGCCAGGTGACCCTGTTGTGGAACTAGTGGTCTCAATATCGGTACCAGTTGTGCGGCTGGTACATGTTCCATTCGTATGACTTTGGTGATTAGCGTATCACCTTCACGGCTGTATTTACCCAGTGTCAGTGGTACAGCACTCTGTTTGGCGTTGACCTCGGGGATAATTTTGATAACCGAGCCGGTGGGTACAGCAGCAAAGCCATGTACCTGTAATACTGAAAGAAATACTTCGTAGACTTCGTCCTTGGACATGGTATTGGCGGATACCACGGTTACTTTAGCCTTGATTCGGGGATCGACAATAAAGTTTTTACCGGTGAATTTGGAGACAGTGCTGATCAGGGCGCGGATATCAGCATCATTAAGGTTGAGTGTGATTTCATTGGCCAGTGCAGAAACGCTAAAAAGTAGCAGAAAGATTAGAGCAGGGGCGCTAAGTATCTGGTGATTCTTAGATTTTTTAAGTTTCAAACTGATCATGCATGGGATCCTGTTGCTTCTGTCATATCCACTGGTAATATCCTCAGCGCTTATTGTAACTGAATATTGAGTGGTATTTCGGCACCGTTTCGCTTAACGGTAATGCTTACCTGATTGGCTGAGCGTAACTCATTGAGTACTTTCATGCTGTTTTGCATGTTATCGAGTTTGGTGCCATTGATCGAGGTGATTACATCAGATGGTTCGAGGCCAGCCTGAATGAGTAAATCACTATTTTCCTGTGGCTGTAGGCGATACCCTATTTGCTGGCCATTTTCCCTGACCACAACGGGCATAGCGTACTTACTGAAAGAAGCTGGATTATTGGTTAAATCTTGACGAATATCTTTCAGTGCATTTGAGGCAGAAACGCTTAAAGGTTGAACTGGGCTTGACGGTGTAGTCAAACTGGGTTCTGTGATGATTGCATCAGTATCCTTATTTTTTTCCATGCGTAGGGCCTCAATGCGTCCCTGGATCTCCAGAATGACGTGCTCCGGGTGGATTTCCCTGAGGGTGACACCACCTGGTATTTTGTCACCAATGCCATAAATTTCTTCTGGGCCGTTTTCACCTCTGGCTATGATCGCACTGGCAATTTCAGGGGTGCCGGCCGAAAGTACACCTCGTAATACAAGATTGAGTTTGGTATCAGGCGCGTCGTCAGACTTGATTTCGGCAGTTTTTGTTTCGGCAACCCCGAATACATGAGCGCTGCTCAGCGTACGAAAAGCCTGCTGTGATTTATTGGCATTATCGGGTTTGCGGGCAATAGTTGTGTTGACAGGTGCGATGACAGAGGTAATGCGGTTATTAGTATCATCCACCAACATCCAGATCGCTTCAGACAGTAACTGGGCGCAGCCAATAATCAGTACGACATTGAGCACAACCGGCAGGCGTCTGAGCAAGGGCTGTAATTGTTCTGATTGAGTTAAAAACTGGCTTAAGGGGTGATTCATTATAATCTGGTTGAGCAATTCTGTATTAAGGCCCTAATCTTAGCAGGGTAGTTCCAGCAAAACAGTATTTAGCATTATATAGTGTCCATTCAACTGCCTCGGCAGAAGCGATAGAGTGCAATTTCACTAAACAGGTTGGGGAATAACTTCATCAGCAGGGAGCTGCGGCTATGTGTGTAGTCGACAAATGTGCGTTCCAGAATCCTGATGCCACGCTCGCGACAGAGGATTTCAAAATCCTTTACCGTGCACAGGTGGATATTGGGCGTATTGTACCAGCGGTTGGGCAGGCTCTTAGTGACTGGCATATAGCCACCAAGGCCTAGTTGCACGCGTGCCTTCCAGTGAGCCATATTGGGGAAGGTAACGATGCCCTGTTTGCCCACGCGCAGCATCTCATCGATCAGTTGCTCAGGGTGCACTGTTGCCTGCAGGGTCTGGCTCATCACCACATAATCGAAGCTGTTGTCTGAGAAATAGGCTTTCAGACCATCGTTCAGGTCTGACTGGATGATATTGAGGTTGTCCCTGAGGCAGGTTTCAATATTGCGCTCACTGATTTCCAGGCCGATGCCGAGAACCTGCTTGTCTCGTAGGTGCTTGAGCAGGGTGCCATCACCGCAGCCCAGATCGAGTATCGATGAGCCCGGTTTGATCCATTCGGCAATAATTGCTAAATCAGCACGCATTACTGGATAGCCTCGCGGATGCTTTTCATGTAACTGTGGAATACGTTCATGTAGTGTGGAATCGGAATCAGGAAGGCATCGTGACCGTGGTGAGCCTCGATTTCGACATAGCTGACCTGTTTGCCTGCATCCAGCAGGGCCTTGACGATTTCACGTGAGCGCTTCGGCGAGAAACGCCAGTCCGAGGTGAACGACATCACCATAAATTTGGCTTTCGCTTTGGCCAGTGTCGCTGCCAGGTCGTGATCGTATTCGCTGGCCGGGTCAAAATAATCCAGTGCCTTGGTCATCAGCAGGTAGGTGTTGGCATCAAAGCGGTCAACGAAGGATTTGCCCTGGTAGCGTAAATAGCTCTCGACCTGAAAATCGACATCGAAGCCGAAACTGAGTTTGCCTTCGCGCAGCTCACGGCCAAATTTCTCGCGCATGGAATCATCGGACAGGTAGGTGATGTGCCCCAGCATTCTGGCCAGCATCAGGCCGCGTCGTGGTACGCTGTTGTTTTCCAGATAGTGGCCTTCGTGAAAATCAGGGTCGGACATGATCGATTGCCGCGCCACCTCGTTGAAGGCAATGTTTTGGGCTGATAGCTTGGGCGCAGCAGCAATGACCAGCGCATAATTGATCAGGTCAGGGTATTGAATCGACCATTGCAGCACCTGCATACCGCCCAGGCTGCCGCCAATCACGGCGCACCAGTGATCAACGTTAAGTGCCTTCATTACATTGTGCTGGCTGTTGACCCAGTCCTTGACGGTGACGATGGGGAAATCGGGTCCCCAGTATTTATCTGTGCCCGGCCTTTTGGTATTGGGGCCGCTGGAGCCCTTGCAGCCACCTAGATTGTTGATGCAGACCACGTAAAAGTGATTGGTGTCGATCGGTTTGCCAGGGCCGATACTGCTGTCCCACCAGCCAGGTTTACGATCTTCCATTGAGTTATAACCGGCAGCATGCTGATCGCCGGACAGGGCATGGCAGATCAGGATGGCATTGCTACCAGCTTCATTGAGGTTGCCATAAGTTTCGAAGGCAATATCATACTCGGTGAGGACTTTTCCGCACTCGAGCTCGAGCGGCTCTGAAAAATGCAGAATTTTGGTCTCGACGAGTCCGATGGAATCTGGTGGTATTGAGTCTGGCATAGGTGTCCACGTTTAGTTGGCAGCAAGTGTAAACACTGGCGTGTCGTGTTTCAATCAATCCGTGTGGCTTTATAAGGTGATGACGTGTTTTTTTCGATAAATTCGGGCAGGGTGCTGGGTTGTTGAATTAATAATCGCTTGTTTCTACCGGTTTCGCCGGAGAGTAGCTGGATGCTGGATTTGGCGACTTTGAAAGTTTTGGCCAGAAATTCGATCAGGTGTCTGTTGGCTTTGCCGTCAATTGGCGGTGTGGTAATTCGAACCTTTATATATTCGTTATTGTATTCTGCGAAGCTATTACTGGCAGCACGGGGTTGTACGCGTACCTTGAGGATCAAATTGTCGTCTTGCCACTCAAAAAACGCAGGCACTAGAACAATGACTGGAAAATATAAAGAATGAGTCGTTTAATAAACATTAAACCGATGAGCGCTGCAACAGGTGAGAGATCAAGGCCGCCCATTATCGGCAGGTGTTTCCGTATTGGGCGCAAAACAGGGCGAGTCAGGCTGCCTAAAATAGCCACTACCGGGTTATAGGGATCGGGACTCACCCAGCTCAATATGGCCTGTATAAAAATCGCGATAATGAATATGTCGAAAGTCAGGCTGATAAATTCAAACAGGCTTTTGATAAGTAAACCACTGAGGGAGGGTTGAAAACCGGCCAGCATCAGTAACACGCTGAGTTTGAAGAAAATTAGCATCACGGCTAGTACCAGGGTGGCGAGGTCGATGCCACGATATCCGGGGATAATGCGACGTGCAAAAATTACGGGTTTCTGGGTGGCTTTTACGATGAACTGTGAAATGGGGTTGAAGAAATCTGCCCCGACCAGTTGCAGCAAAAAGCGCAGCAGGACCATAGCGATATAAATATCAAACAGGGTGTCGATCAGGAATATAAATGGGTTATCGTAGTTCATTATGTATCTTTGCCTAATTCATCGGCCAGTGTTTGCGAACGGTCTCTGGCAGCCTTTAGCGCATTTTCTACTATTTGTTCAAAATGGGCGCCCTGAAAACTTTTAATGGCCTGCTCGGTGGTGCCGCCTTTCGAGGTGACACGGGCGCGCAGGGTGGCCGCATCAACGTCACTTTTATCGGCCATCATGGCCGCACCCAAAGCGGTTTGCAGTACGAGCTTTTTAGCGGTTTCAGCCTCCAGCCCCAGTTTAATACCGGCCTGCTGCATGTACTCCATCATCAGGAAGAAATAAGCCGGCCCGCTGCCGGACACAGCGGTTACTGCATCCAGCTCATTTTCATTATTGACCCAGAGATTGATGCCCACAGCCTGCAATATAGTGTCGGCCAGTAATTTTTGTAAATCATCAACCTGTGTGTTGGCAAATAGGGCGGTTGCGCCTACTTTTAGTAGTGAAGGCGTATTCGGCATGCAGCGTACAATCGCCTGATGACCACCCAGCCAGCGATTGATGTCATCACTGCGGATACCGGCGGCGATGGAAATAAATAGGGGTCTCTTGCCCTGCTGGACGAGTGCCTCGGCGAGCTGCCGGCAAACCTGCTGGAGTAGTTGGGGTTTCACTGCCAGCATGACAACATCAGCCTGCAAGGCATCGATATTGTCAGCGCTGGTTCGCACGCCAAACTGCTGCTCCAGTCGCTGTCGCTGATCTTTGTCTGGTTCGGCAACCAGGGTGCTGGCTGGTGGTTCTGATGAAGACAGTAGTCCACCAATCAGGCTGGATGCCATATTGCCGCCACCGATAAAAGCAATTGAGAGAGTCATTAATTGATGTTACCTGTTCGATTTTGCTGGCCAAGCATGTTAGAAAGTGCCCTAAATGCAAAAAATTTTAGCACAGCCGGTGAAATGGCATTGGCCGATGATAAAAAATATCTGAATAACACGACAAAATATCGTGAAGCACGATGATTTGTTGGCTATAAGTAGTAGGATATAAAGATTCGTCGAATATACAGAGTGAAATGTACATCGGCTATTAGACAAGCATAGAAACATCTGGGGGAATAATGGATATCGCGCAACTTTTGGCCTTTAGCGTTAAGAACGGGGCATCTGACTTACATCTATCTGCAGGCCTGCCGCCTATGATTCGAGTTGATGGTGATGTGCGCCGCATCAATGTCGATTTAATGGAGCATGAAGATGTTCATAGCATGGTCTACGACATTATGAACGACAAGCAGCGTAAGACTTTTGAGGAATACTGGGAGACTGACTTCTCCTTTGAAATTCCTGGTCTTGCGCGTTTTCGTGTTAATGCGTTCAATCATAACCGTGGCGCCGGTGCGGTTTTTCGTACTATTCCCTCCAAAATTCTGACACTGGAAGAGCTGAAGGCCCCGAAAATTTTTGAAGATATCTCCAATACACCTCGCGGTATCGTGCTGGTGACCGGGCCGACCGGTTCGGGTAAATCGACCACGCTGGCCGGTATGATCAACTACGTCAATGAAAACCACTATGGCCACGTGTTGACCATCGAAGACCCAATCGAGTTTGTGCATGAAAGTAAAAAATGCCTGATCAACCAGCGTGAGGTACATCGTGATACCCTTGGCTTTAGTGAGGCGCTACGTTCAGCGCTGCGCGAAGACCCAGATGTCATTCTGGTAGGTGAGATGCGTGACCTTGAGACCATTCGTCTGGCACTGTCTGCAGCGGAAACCGGCCATCTGGTGTTCGGTACCCTGCATACCAGTTCGGCAGCGAAAACCGTAGACCGTATTGTAGACGTGTTTCCTGCAGCAGAAAAAGAAATGGTACGCGCGATGATGTCCGAGTCCCTGCGTGCGGTAATTTCTCAGACACTATTGAAAAAAGTGGGTGGTGGCCGTGTTGCGGCACACGAGATTATGATTGGTACGCCAGCGATTCGTAACCTGATTCGTGAAAACAAGATTGCGCAGATGTATTCAGCGATCCAGACGGGCCAGTCAATTGGTATGCAGACGCTAGATCAGAATCTGCAGGAATTATTATCGAAAGGTTTGATCAATAAAGACGAAGCAAGAAAAAAAGCGGCAAATAAGGATAACTTCTAGATGAATTATTTGTATTGCCAGTTAAAGAAAATAGTTAGTTTGATATATGGGGTAATCTGAAATGGATCGCGATAAGGCCATACGATACATGCATGAACTTCTGCGCAGCATGGTGCAGAAAGGTGGTTCAGATTTGTTTATTACGGCAGGTGCAGCACCATCCATTAAGCTTGACGGCGCCTTGACCGCGCTGTCAAATCAGGCATTGAGCCCACAGCATACCCAGATTCTGGTACGTTCGCTGATGAATGATAAACAGTCAGCCGAGTTTGATGCGACACAGGAATGTAACTTTGCGATTAGCTTGCCGGGTGTTTCTCGTTTTCGTGTCAATGCCTTTACCCAGCGTGGATCGGTCGGCGTAGTCTTACGTATGATTCAGTCGAATATTCCTGAATTTGATGATCTAAATCTGCCTGAGGTATTGAAAGAGATTTCTATGACCAAGCGTGGGCTGGTGATTTTCGTTGGAGCAACCGGTTCGGGTAAATCGACTTCGCTGGCGGCGATGGTGGGTTACCGAAACGCGAATAGCAAAGGGCATATTATTACCATCGAAGACCCGATTGAATTTGTACACAATCACCGGAGTTGTATCGTTACGCAACGTGAAGTTGGTGTAGATACCGAAAGCTATGAGATTGCCCTGAAGAACACTCTGCGTCAGGCACCTGACGTTATTCTGATTGGTGAGATTCGTGACCGTGAGACGATGGAATACGGGATTGCCTTCGCTGAGACCGGCCACCTGTGTCTGTCTACCTTGCATGCTAACAGTACTAACCAGGCACTGGATCGAATTATCAACTTTTTCCCCGAGGAGCGTCGTCAGCAGTTGCTGATGGATTTGTCGCTTAACCTGAAAAGCCTGATTTCCCAGCGACTGATTCCAAAGGCCTCTGGTGAGGGTCGTGTCGCCGCGGTGGAAGTGATGATCAATACCCCATTTATGTCTGACCTGATTTTTAAGGGTCAGGTGCATGAGATGAAGGAGTTGATCTCCAAATCCAATGAGCAGGGCATGCAAACTTTCGACCAGGCGCTGTTTAATCTCTTCGAGAGTGGCATGATTACCTATGAAGATGCCCTGCGTAATGCAGATTCGGTGAATGACTTGAGGTTGAAGATTAAACTCGAAGGCAAGAATGCCAAGAAGGATGATTTGATGGATGGCCTGGACAAACTGCAGATGGCAGAAGATCCTGCCGATAAGTCATCGGGCAGGCTCCGGTAGCAGGGTTTAAGCGGAGGTTATTATGAATTTACAGCCATATCTTAAGCTGATGTCCGAGCAGCAGGCTTCGGATCTATATTTCACCACGGGTGCGCCTGTGAGTGTACGTATCGACGGTGTTATGCGTCCAGTGGGTAAGAGTATGTTAACGCCGGGCATGACCAAGAAACTGGCTTACGATTTACTGACACCTGCACAGATTCAGGATTTCGAGAGAAATCTGGAAATGAATATGGGTATGTCCTACACCGACCTAGGCCGGTTCCGCGTCAATATCTACATGCAGCGCGGTGAAGTCTCGATGGTGATTCGTTATATCCGTTCTGATATTCCAACACTGGATGAACTGGGTCTACCTGATCTCTATAAAAAAATTATCAGTCAGAAGAAGGGGTTGGTGCTGGTTGTTGGCGCAACCGGTATGGGTAAATCGACTTCACTGGCATCGATGATTGATTATCGTAATGCAAATGAAACTGGGCATATTCTGACGATTGAAGACCCAATTGAATTTATGTTTAAACACAAAAAATCAATTGTCGGTCAGCGTGAGATAGGCCTTGATACGCTTTCATTTGATAATGCGCTACGTGAAGCCATGCGTGAGACGCCTGACCTGATCATGATCGGTGAAGCGCGTGATCGAGTGGCAATGGAGTCGGCATTGCGATATGCCGATACAGGGCACCTGTGTTTGACAACGATGCATGCGACCAATGCGAACCAGACATTGGACCGTATTTTGAATTTCTTCCCGAATGATGCACATAATCAGATCTTGATGGATCTGTCGCTCAACCTGAAGGCGATACTGGCGCAGCGTCTGGTGCCTTCGGTGGATGGTAGCCGTGTTGCAGCTGTCGAGGTTTTATTGAATACACCCTATATTGCCAGGTTGATACGTGAAGCTGATTTTCACGGTATCAAGGGCATTATGGAAAAGGGTGGTGAAGAAGGCATGCAGACATTTGATCAGTCGCTTTACCAGCTCTACAAAAAAGGCCGGATTGATCTTAAGTCGGCACTGGCTAACGCTGACTCGAGTAGTGATCTAGAGTGGAAAATTAATTTTGGTGGTGGTATTGAATCGAAGAGTTCAAAAGAAAAGCCAGATACACTGCAGTTTCCCAGTAGCCCTTCCCCTGGTGTCAAGAAGTCCTTATAAACCACGATTTCACTCGGTATGGCTGTGAATGATCACGCCACCGATGATCGTGTGTTTTACACGAGTCTGGAAGTTCCAGCCGATAAAGGGTGAATTCTTGCCTGAGCTGTGAATAGTGGCTTCATCCAGTTGCCAGCTACTGTCACGGTCAAAAATACAGATATCAGCATTTGAGCCAACAGATAGAGTGCCAGTATTCATCCCCAGAATAGTGGCAGGTGACGAGGTGATGGCCTTAATGACTGTGCATATATCGACAATGCCCTGATCAGCCAGACGTGTCGCTAGAGGTAACAGGGTGGCCAAAGCGCTGATACCGGGTTCAGTGCTGGCGAAAGGCGCCTCCTTGGCATCAGTGTCGTGTGGTTGATGGTCAGAGCAGATTGCATCAAGTGTGCCGTCAGCAAGCCCCTGCTGTAGTGCCTGCTGATCGCGCTGGGTACGCAGAGGCGGTAATACATGACAGGCGCTGTTGAAGCTGCTGATATCGTGTTCGTTCAGGTAAAGCTGGTGTGCGCTGACATCGGCGGTGATATTCATGCCATCGTTTTTGGCACGGCGAATCATAGCCACACTGGCAGCGCTGGAGAGGCGGCCAAAGTGAGCCTTGACGCCGGTTTCAGCAACAATTTCCAGGGCTCGTGCGAGGGCCACGGTCTCGGCAGACACAGGAATACCTTTCAGCCCTAGTCGGCTGGCAATGGTGCCATTGTGGGCGCAGCCACCGGCACTAAGCCAGTGGTCATCCGGTTCGATGAATACGGTCAGGCCGCAGTTAGCGGCATAGGCATAGGCGCGCTTGAGCACCAGTGTATTAGGAATGGGCTGTCTGCCGTTGCTTAGACCAACGCAGCCCGCTATCTGCAGGGCGTGCATTTCACTAAGTAGCTCACCTTTAAGCCCGGTGGTGAGTGCGCCCAGCATGACAACATTGCTATGTCCGGCACTGGTAGCCTTGTGGTGAATCAGTTCAACGACAGCGGGTTCATCAATTACTGGATCGGTATCGGGCGGGCAGCACAGGGTGGTAATGCCTGACATGGCTGCGGCAATGGTTTCACTTTGAATGGTGGCCTTGTATTCCAGCCCGGGTTCACGCAGGCGAGCGCATAAATCAACAATCCCGGGAATAGCGGTTAACCCCTTTGCATCAATAGTTTGATCGGCGATGAAGCCATTAGGGCTGTGGTCGATAGCTACGACTCGGCCATTATCGATATAAAGATCGGCCTGACGGTTTAGTTGGTTTGACGGGTCCAGCAGGTGGCCATTTTTTATAACCAGACGGTTCATGATTTTTCACCCTTATCGGTTTCTGGTTCCCTGCCCAGCACCATTGACATCACGGCCATGCGTACAGAAATGCCGTTGGTGACCTGATCTAGAATCACCGACTGAGGACCATCGGCGACGCTTGATTCAATCTCTACACCACGATTGATTGGCCCAGGGTGCATGACGATTGCATCAGGTTTGGCGAGGCGAAGTCGCTCCCTGCTCAGGCCATACATTTGATAATATTCCTGCTCGCTGGGTAAGAGTGCGCCCTGCATGCGCTCTTTTTGCAGGCGCAGCATGATGATTACATCGGCATCGCGAATACCTTCATCAAAATCGTGAAATACCTCAACGCCCATGTCTTCGATACCGATGGGTGTCAGTGTTCTTGGTGCAATGACTCGAATGTTGCCGGTGTTGAGGATATTGAGTGCATGTATTTGTGAGCGGGCGACGCGTGAGTGTAAGACGTCGCCGACAATAGCAACACGCAGCTGGCCGAAGTTGTCGCCTTTATTACGTCGAATGGTAAACATATCGAGCATGGCCTGTGTTGGGTGGGCGTGACTACCATCACCCGCGTTGATCACACTGATACCGGGCGCAACCCTGTTGGCAATATAGTGGGTGGCACCAGAGGCATTGTGCCTGACGACAAACATATCACACTGCATGGCCTGCAGGTTGTGCAGGGTGTCCATCAGGGTTTCACCCTTGCTGGTGGCAGAGGCGCTGATGTTGACGTTGAGTACGTCTGCTGATAGTCGTTTTGCTGCCAGTTCAAACGTATTACGTGTGCGGGTACTGGCTTCAAAAAATAAATTGGCGATAGTTTTGCCGCGTAATAGAGGTACTTTTTTAACGCTCTTGGCGTTGATGTTGGCGAAGCTTTCAGCGGTGTCGAGAATGCTGATGAGTAGTTCTGTGCTCAGACCTTCGATGGTTAAGAAATGCTTGAGTTTGCCGTTGCAGTCCAGCTGAATATTCCAGTTATCACGTCCTATCATGGAATCAGTGGGGCGGCTGGCTTTATTGACCATGCGTTACTCCTGCAGAATTCATTTTGATAGATTGTGCTGGCATCACTTTAAGATGAGCTCCAAAGGTTCGGGACCGGTTAATTTGATATGTTGATCATCGGTTAATTTTAGGTGCTGGCCTACGATATCGGGTTGAATCGGGATTTCCCTGCCACTGCGTTCTACGAGGCAGACCAGTGTGATGCTTGCAGGACGACCATAATCAAAAATTTCATTCATCGCGGCACGAATGGTTCGACCCGTGTGTAGCACGTCATCGACCAGGATAATATGTCGGTCGTCAACATGCGGTGGCAGCTCAGACGGTTTAACTTCGGGGTTCATGCCGATACGAGAAAAGTCGTCGCGATAGAAACTGATATCAAGGGTCGAGAGAGGTTCTTCAAGTGCTAGTTTCTGGTGCAGGGCTTTGGCAACCCAGACGCCACCAGTATGAATGCCGACCATGATAGGCTGTTCAATTGCTCTCTCGGTGAGTAGCGTTGTTAGCTGCTCAGCCAGATTATCCAGAAGCTGATCTGGTGTGGCAATTTCTTCCATAGGTTACAGTTGTTATTGTTGGTCGAGCCAGTTTTGCACAATGATTGCGGCGGCCATTTTATCAATCTCGTGCTTGTTGTGCTTGCCTATTTTTGTGTTTTTTTTCAGAAGCTGCTCTGCTTCGTAAGAACTCAGTGCTTCATTAATTTTGTAGATGGGCAAGGAAAAACGTTGCTCCAGTTCAAGGCAGAAAATTTCGACTGCACAGGTCATGTCATTCTCCTTGCCATCGACGTGATAGGGTATGCCGACGATGAGTGCCTGCGGCCGCCATTCCTTGATAAGCTTTTCGAGACCAGCCCAGTCGGGTGAGCCATTGACCTGGTTGAGCGTAGTGATTGGTGAAGCAGAGCCGGTAATTGTCTGGCCTGTGGCAATGCCGATACGCTTCAGGCCGTAATCAATGCCCAGTACGGTGGTGATATTGCTATTCATTGTTAAGGGTTGTATGAATTCAATATGCGTATTTCAGGCATGTCCAGTATCACTGCTTAGTAATAGCATGTCGATACCGAGCAGATCTGCGGCTGCCTGCCAGCGTTTTTCTGATGGGGTCTCGAAAATAATTTGTTCATCAGCCGGGCAGTTAAGCCATATATTGTTGGCAATTTCATCTTCCAGTTGTCCGGGTGACCAGCCGGCGTAACCTAAGGCAATAATCGAATGTTCCGGGCCTTCGTTGTGCGCAATGGCTTCGAGAATGTCACGTGAAGTGGTTAGAGCCATCTGTTCGTTAATTTTCAGGCTCGAGTTCCAGTTGCCCGCAGGGTGATGTAGTACAAAGCCGCGTCCCTGCTGCACGGGTCCACCATGATAGACGCAATCATTATGATCAATCGGCGCGGTGGGCTCGATTTTCATCTGATCAATGATTTCATCGAGCGTAATTTCTGATTTGCGGTTGATAATAATACCAAAAGTACCATTTTCATTGTGCTCACAGATATATGTCACCGTGTGGTTGAAAGTATCGTCATCAAGATTGGGCATGGCGATAATGAAATGATTGGTTAAATTGGTTGTTTTCATTATTGTGTTTTGAACTGACTGTTGCTCATAAATTCCCAGCTTCTAGTTATGTGTATGACATCAGCTTCTTCTTTTAGTTTTGCTGGGAAGGGAGAGTACGGGGCGGCCAAGCTAACGATACGCCGTGCAGCATCATCTAGAATTTTATGGCCGGATGATTGGCGCAGATCGATATTTAGCAGTTCGCCCTTGGCGTTGATGGTGACGTCCAGAATTAGGGTGCCGCTGAGTCGTTCACGACGCGCCTGATCTGGGTAGTTTAGATTACCAATACGTTCAACACGGTTAATCCACTCGCGCATGTATCGTGCGGGTACGAATTCTTTGGTGCTGGAATTCATGTATTTAACCTTGGGGCGTTCGATCTGATGTTCAATGATATTGCTGATTTCCTGGATCAGTCGTGCAGCCTGCGCGTTTTTAGTGGTGCTTTTCCGTTCTTTTATTGTGACATCGTCAGGTTTTGTCTGCTCATTCTGGGTATCTATACTGTAGTCAGATTTGTCCTGATACAGCATGGAGACCTTTTCGGTCTGTTTTTCTCGTGATGCCGTTTGTTCAGTCTGAAGGGCCTGCCCCGGTTTTTTGGCGACGCTGGGTGCGGTGAACAGGTCACGGGGTCGGCTTTTCTTTTCGCTGTCGCCGCCGCCCTGCTGTGATATCTGGGCCAGATAGTTGGCATCTTTGGCTTCAGAGGGATTTTGTGTCTGCACCAGAATGATATCCAGTGTCGGCGGTGTCTTCAGCGCATCTTCAGGTGAGGTGTTGAAGGCAACTCCAAGAATCAGGATGCCATGTAGCAGGGCAGCAAGAAAAAAGGTCATGCCGAGGCGGTCATTGTCAGTTATTTTCGGCGGCCTGGCGGGGCGGTGTGGATTTATTGGTGCAGCTACTGACATAGGCTAATTATAGCGATTCGCTGACTAGAATGTGGCCGGTTTGATCTTCGCTGAAGTGCACTCGCTCGGCCATTTTCCTGCTCATGTAAATGTTGTTTTTGTCATCGATGAGCATGACGTATTCAATACCCATGGATTTGGCGATTTCCTGCCATTGTTTGGGGCCGGCGACAAAGAGTGCAGTGGCGGCGGCATCGGCTGTGCCGGCATTATGGTGAATCACGGTGACTGAGGTTGAGTCTTCGGCAGGGTAGCCAGTACGTGGGTCGAGAATATGATGATAACGTCGCCCCTTATATATATAGAAACGCTCGTAGTCGCCTGAGGTGACAATGCTTTCTCCGTCCTGTGCCTCTAGCCAGGCGATGGTATTTTCTTCTCTTGGGTGGCGAATGCCAATTTTCCAGGGCCTGTCACCGTGACGGCCGCGAACACTGAGGTCACCACCGGCGTTGATGACGGCATTGTGGATGCCCAGTATTCTTAGATAGTCAAAGCTGAGGTCGATGGCGTAGCCTTTGGCAAAGGCGCCAAAATTGAGCTGTGCCGCTGGATTGCGGCTACGCACGGTCAGGCCATCAAGTTTCAGATCATTCATATTGGGTTTTGTTTTTAGCCAATCCTGGATGACCTGGGGCTCTGGGGGCTGAATATTGGTCTCATCGCTGCGGTGCATCTGCCAGAGACTAATGAGCTGGTTGATGCTCGGGTTGAACAGGCCATGGCTGTTTTGTGAGAGAACCTGTGAACGCTGGATCAACTGGGCAATGCTGGCATCGACTTTAACTGGCTCGCCCAAAGCCAGTTTTTCATTGGCACGCATTAATGGGCTATCTTGCCAGGAGGTCCAGTCGGCGTGGTACTGGTTAAAGTTGGTCTCGAGTTGATCGAGCGCCCTTTCTGCAAGAGCCGGTTCCACATCGTAGAGCGTGATGTCAATCAGGGTGCCGAATTTTAAGATGGTGCGTTTAAATTCGCGGTGTGTATCCTGAGTGCAGCCAGTGCTACCTAGAGTAAGGCAGAGCGACAGGAAAAGTGCATTTAGACGATTCACTGTGGGCGCCGATGAGAGCTGATCTGTATCTCGATACAATCCATTAGCTGGCCTGCAATATCAAGGTTGAACTGCTTATCGAGCTCGCGGATGCAGGTTGGGCTGGTGATATTGATTTCAGTCAGGTAATCGCCAATGACATCAATACCGGCAAACAGGATACCCATTTCCCGTAGTCTTGGGCCGACCTGCTGGCAAATCCAGTGGTCGCGTTCAGTGAGTTCAATGCCCAAACCGGAGCCACCAGCGGCCAGGTTGCCCCGGGTTTCGCCTTTGGCCGGGATGCGCGCTAGCGCATAGGGTACGGGTTCACCATTGATCAGTAGAATGCGTTTGTCGCCTTTGGTTATTTCTGGAATAAAGCGCTGGACCATGATGGTTTTGTGACCGCGATGGGTTATGGTCTCCAGGATTACCGAGGTGTTAGGGTCGCTTGGCGTGAGTCGAAAAATCGATTCGCCGCCCATGCCATCCAGCGGTTTGACAATAACATCACCCTGTTCATCGATAAATTGACGGATTAGTGATGTATTCCTGGTGACCAGCATGGGTGTGCAGCACTCAGGGAAATGGGCGATAAACATTTTTTCGTTGGCGTCACGCAGGCTGGCAGGCCTGTTTACAACCAGGCATCCATCACGTTCGGCCATTTCCAGTATGTAGGTACTGGAAATATATTCGATATCAAAGGGTGGATCTTTGCGCATTAAGATGGCATTGAGGGAGGCCAGTTCGATGGTTTCAGTTGCCTCTATATTGAACCAGTTTTCGGTACGGTCGGTGACATGAATGCGGCTGGCCTGGGCCATCGCGGTGGCGCCTCTCAGGTAAATATCAGATTGCTGCATATAGTACAGAGGCCAGCCGCGTCTTTGGGCAGCGAGTAGCATGGCAAAGCTGCTGTCCTTGTAGGTTTTTATGGATTCGATGGGATCCATGACGATTCCCAGTTTAAGGCGCATAAGCAGGGTCCGAGATATAGTCTGTGCTCGTGAAAGATAGGCACAATGTACCCAATATTGTCTTACCAAGCAATTTGTTAGAGAATTTTGTTAATGTACTACTCATTGATTGCTTATAGCTAGAACATGGTCTACATTTGTGTTGTACCCTGCATTATGCGGGTATTTTTGACAGGATAATATATTAATAAGCGAGACGGCGGCGGCGATGACAGAAGAAGTTGTTGATTTGAAAGACCTTAAGGTAATGGTCATTGATGATAGTAAGACTATTCGTCGAACAGCAGAAAACCTGTTAAAGAAAGAAGGTTGTGAAGTTGTAACATCAGTCGATGGTTTTGAGGCCTTATCTAAAATCGCTGAAACCAAACCCGACATTATTTTTGTGGATATTATGATGCCAAGGCTGGATGGTTATCAGACCTGTGCACTTATTAAGAATAATAGCATGTTTCAGAATACCCCCGTGATCATGCTATCCAGTAAAGACAGTATTTTTGACCGAGCACGAGGTCGTATCGTAGGTTCGACGCAGTATTTAACCAAGCCCTTCACAAAGGAAGATTTGCTTGGTGCAATAAAAGAGCATGCCAGAAAGTAACTGGTGTTTTCTGTGTAATATTTTTTAGTGTGGTGATAAATAATGGCAAGAGTACTTATAGTTGACGATTCCCCAACGGAAGTTCATGTATTGAAAACTTTGCTGGAAAAAAATGGGCACGAGGTCGGTGTTGCTGAGTCTGGTGAAGAAGGCATATTGGTGGCGAAGGAAATGTTGCCAGATATTGTTTTGATGGACGTGGTTATGCCTGGTATGAATGGTTTTCAGGCAACTCGACAGTTGTCACAGCAGGAAGAGACAGCTGATACCCCGGTTATTATTGTGACAACCAAAGATCAGGAAACAGACAAGGTCTGGGCCAAGCGTCAGGGTGCTGTTGATTATATTGTTAAACCTGTGCAGGAAAAGGCGTTGATGGATGCGTTGAAACGAGCGCTGACTGATTGATGCTAATGAATTTTATAGGGTGCACACAGGAAGTTGAAGAGTGAGTAAAGCTGATCCGTTTGATGTGCTGCTGGATCTGGAAAAGCGTTGTCGGTTGAATGCCGAGCGTTTGCCAGCAGCGGGTGCGGTTGATAATAAATGGATTGGTGTCGGTTTTCGTGTCGGTGATGATAAGTTGATTGCCGATATGACAGAGGTTGAAGAAATTCTCGATGTGCCTGTTTACACCAAGGTGCCAGGAGTAAGGTCATGGGTTGTTGGTATTGCCAATGTGCGTGGCAGTTTGCTGCCTATTATCGATCTCAGGGGTTATATCCTGGGCTCAGATATGCAGCAGCGTAAACGTGGTCGCCTGATTGTCATTAATTATCAGGGGTTCAGAACAGGGCTACTGGTTGATGAGGTGTATGGCATGCGTCACTTTTTTCAGGAAGATCAAAGTGATGCTAAACCTAGAGTGCATAGCAATATATCGCCCTATATAAAGAAAACGTATAGCAGGGAAAAAGAAGACTGGCCGGTATTTAGTTTTGAACGTATGGCTGAAGATGAACGGTTTGCTCACGCAGCATTATAAAAATTTTAAAAAAATAGCTTCCGGTTATATCTGGAAAGTCGTTACGGAGAGTAGTTTCCATGAGTGCAAATAAAAAAATGGTGGCGATAGGTAGTCCTACGATGATATTGGTCGTCATTCTGATCATTTCAATTTTATCAATGTTGGGAAGCTTGGTTTATGTGGGTTATAAACGGGACCATTTGCAGAAACATCTGGGTCTAACAGCGGAACAGCTGCTACTTTCACAGCAAATGGCCAATTTTGCAATTGGGGCATCTTCTGGTAACGAGGCAGACTTTACTTCATTGAATGAGGGTATGTGGCGATTTGATAAAATTCTGATGACATATCGCAAGGGTTCAAATGAAGGGCCAGCACTATCAGCAAATCTGTCGGTGGTGTTGACCGAAGTAGAGAATAGCTGGAATGTATACAAAAAGGACATTGGCGTTATCCTTGGTGGTAAAGGGCCTATTTCAGAAGTGCGAGAGCTGTATCAGGTGATCGATAGCTTTACGCCACAGATGTTGACCTATTCTGATGAGGTGGTAGGCGTTTTGATGAAAAAAAATGCGTCAACCAGGCAGATATATCTAGCCAGCCGTCAGATGATGTTGTCGCAGCGTATTAAAAATAACCTGAATAAAGTACTGGCGGGCGGTGAAGCTGCCGCTGCTGCTGCTGATCGATTTGGTCGAGATGCTGCTTTATTTGGACGAGTGCTTGAGGGTTTATTGAAAGGCTCGAAGAGCCTGGATATTGAAAAGGTAACCGATAAAGAAGCGGTTGCAAAATTGCGTGAAGTCGCCATGCTAATTAAGGTGGTGAGCGATAATATTGCGGGGATTCTCGAGCTATCACCTGAGTTGTTTGAAGTTAAAGACGCAGCCGCTGAAATTAGCGGTGATAGTCAGGATTTGTTAAAGACATTACAGACATTTAAAGCGAAAGTAGAGGCGCAGGGTAAAGATCTTGACAGGGTTCAGCTGGCGGGAGTTGGTTTTGGTGCCTTTGCTGTGGTTTTAATGATATTCCTTGGTTGGTTATTCCTGAAAGAAGCACGCAAACGTGAGGAATCGGCGTTAGAAAATAACCGTCGAAATCAACGAGCGATTCTTCGACTGCTCGATGAAATGGCCAGTTTGGCAGATGGTGATCTGACTGCACATGCGACGGTAACCGAAGAAATTACCGGTGCGATAGCGGACTCGGTGAACTTTACCATTGACGCGTTGCGCTCTCTGGTTACAACGATTAACTCGACTGCGGTAGAGGTATCGTCATCAACGGAAAAAACCCAGGCAAAGGCATCCGAGTTGGCAGCGGCCTCTACACGACAGGCGCGTGAAATTGCCTCGGCAAGCGCGGCGATTACCGACATGGCCGAATCGATGGAGCATGTAACAGAAGACGCGCTGGAATCAGCAAAGGTAGCGCAGCAGTCGCTAGAAATTGCGCAGAAAGGTGCAGGCGTTGTACATAGTACCATCGGTAGTATGGATAAAATTCGTGAACAAATTCAGGAAACATCAAAACGTATTAAACGACTCGGTGAATCATCGCAGGAGATTGGTGATATCGTAGGACTGATTACTGAAATTGCAGACCAGACCAACATTCTTGCGTTGAATGCAGCGATTCAGGCGTCGACAGCCGGTGATGCTGGCCGTGGCTTCGCGGTGGTAGCGGACGAGGTACAACGACTCGCAGAACGTGCTGGTAATGCGACCAAACAGATTGAGGGTCTGGTAAATGCGATTCAGGCAGATACCAACGAAGCCGTTAAATCAATGGAAGTGAGTACCGCAGGTGTGGTCAAGGGTGCTGAAATGGCCGAGGACGCGGGTGTTGCACTGAAAGAAATTGAGGATGTATCGGCGCAACTATCAAAACAAATTCATGCAATTTCTGACGCTGCAAAAAAACAGTTAAGTGTTGCATCGAACGTATCAAAAACCATGAATGTTATTCAGGAGATTACACTGCAAACTTCAGAAGGTACCGAGGAAACATCGGCATCGCTGGATACGTTGAATGTATTGTCGAGTGAATTGAGGCGTTCAGTATCAGGCTTCAAATTGCCATCAGCAGATGATGGTAATGTAGAAACAGTTGTGCTTGAGCACCAGGCCTAAAAATCATTGCGCTTTTTTATAGTGCAAATACAGATAAACGTGGGATGGTGATCGGAAAATGAGACCGGAAGGTACCGTACAATATAATTCCTTGAGCTGGGTAAAAAAACAGCTGGATGCTGTTTTGCGCGATGCCCAGACTGCGCTATCTGATTATATCGAAGATACATCAAATAAATCTGCACTTGAGCAGTGTTGCGAACATTTGCGCCTGGTTTACGGCACACTACAGATGGTTGAGGTTTATGGTGCATCTATGCTGGCAGAAGAAATGGAACTGGCAGCAAGGGCAATACTTGATGGCCAGGTTGAAAAACCGGAAGAGGCTTTTGATGTATTGATGCGAGCCATGCTGCAGTTGCCAGACTACCTTGAGGGGCTGCAGGCAGGTAATCAGGATACGCCTATCACATTGATGCCGCTGATGAATGATATGCGTGCGGCACGCAAGGAAAAACTGCTCTCTGAAAATGTCCTGTTTTTCCCGGATGTTAATTCTGTTGATATTAAAGAGCTTGGGCTTGAGGCAGTTAAAGTGCCGCCCGGAAAGCTGGCAGAAGAGGCTAAGCGATTACGCTCGCACTTCCAGTTAGGCTTGCTTGATCTGTTACGTAATAATAAACAGGCGGCAGGCCTGAAGAGGATGAGAGCAGTGGTTGAATCACTGCAAAAAATGACAGCCGATATCGGTCTAAAACGTTTTTGGGCCGTAGTGGCTTCGCTGCTTGAAGCGGTGGTGGATGATAAGTCCATTGATAGCAATGTTACTGTAAAAGGCTTGCTGAGCGGAGTTGATCGACAGATAAAACTGCTGGTCGATATTGGTGAAGAAAAATTTATCGAGCAGTTTTCTCAGGAAGTTCTCAAAAATATACTTTATTACGTAGGAACAAGTGGGTCTACTGGGCCACGTGTTACCAGGGTTAAACGTGCTTATAGATTAAATGAGTTGCTGCCGGATGAATCATCATCTGTTGAGATGAGTGCCAGCATGGGTGGTATTAATGCTGAGCTGTTTGATACGGTATCACAGGGAATTAGAGAAGATCTGGCAACAGTCAAGGATACGCTTGAGATTTTCATGCAGAGCAAAGATAAGGATGTCGAAAAATTAACATCTGTTGTGCAGCAAATAGAAAAAATTGGCGATACTTATGGCATGCTGGGTTTTGGAGCTATACGGCAAAAAGTTTTAGAGCAACGTGATGTAGTAGAAAAAATCATTAAAGGTGAAGCCGAAGCGACTGAAGAACGTGTTATGGATATCGCCGGCACTTTGCTAGATGCCGAGACTAAGTTGGATGATTATATTGCAGGAAGATCTGGGTATGTTAGTAAAGATGATGATGAAGGCCGTGCAGTTCCATCATCAGAATACCGCAAAGTTCTGGCGGTTGTTGTTGAAGAGGGCCAGAAAAATTTTGTAGAAGCAAAAGATGCCATACTTGCCTATGCTGCAGGTAGTAGTGATACAAGTAATTTAACTAACATTATTCAGCGACTGGAAGAAGTTCGAGGCGCGGCAATGATACTATCTGCGCAGCGCGTTGAGACATTGATTGCTGGATTAAAAGAATATGTACGTGTTGCGCTGCATGCGAATAATCGCAAGCCTGATATAAAAGAACAGGATGATCTGGCTGATCTTGTAACCTCAATTGAATATTACTTTGAGGCACTGTCTGAGGGCAGGCCGGGTGTAGATCTAGGCTTGCAGGCAGGAGAGCGTGCACTGGCAATACTGACAGAAATTGTAAATCAGTACGATGAAGTGCCGCTGGTATCAGCAGAGGAAGAACAGGTAACGAAGGTCGCTGTTAAGGCGGCAGCAAAAGAAGAGGTAGCAGAGGCAGAACCAGCAATTGAGTCTGTAGTAATAGAGACTAAGCCTGAGGTGCCTGCTA
>JAOUPA010000090.1 GCA_029880105.1 Gammaproteobacteria bacterium | reverse complement strand
CACCACATGTCGTTGGAGAGAAATTCCTCAAAGAAATGAAATTCAAGCCTGGTACGCCAGAGTCTTATGCCTACACCTATCTTGATTTTGAAAATAGTGCCAAACAATATGGTCGTATGGGCGGTTACGCTCACATAAAAACCCTGCTGGATATGCTGCGAAAAGAAGCTGGCGACAGAAGCAATACCATAACACTTGATGGCGGTGATCTCTGGCAGGGTTCTGGTACCTCACTATGGACACGTGGCGTCGATATGGTTGAGGCCTCAAATATTCTTGGCGTTGATGTCATGGTCGGCCACTGGGAATTTACCTATAAAGAAAACGAAGTGCTGAGTAATGTCGCACTCTTTAAAGGCGACTTCATTGGCCAGAATGTTCGTGTTAAAGAAAAATCACTAATGAGTGGTGAATATGAAACACTGGTAGAACAGTTTGATGGTCGAGGCTTGTACGACGAGGATACTGGTCATGCTTTTCAGCCATATGTGATTAAAAATGTTGGCGGTGCGCGCATCGCCATTATTGGTCAGGCCTTCCCACGTACTGCCAATGCTAACCCTAAGGAGTTTTTCCCTGACTGGTCATTTGGTTTGCGCGAAGATGACATGATTGAGCTGGCCGAACAGATCAGAGAAGATGAAAACCCCGATGCCATAGTCCTGCTTTCACACAATGGCATGGACGTCGATATAAAAATGGCCGAGCGCATTCCCGGCCTGAACGCTGTTTTTGGTGGTCACACTCACGATGGCATTCCACAACCAATCAAGGTCAAAAATGTTGCTGGTAATACCTGCTGGGTAACAAATGCTGGCTCCAACGGTAAATTCATCGGCGTAATGGATTTCGATATCCAGGACGGTGAAATCAAAGATATGCACTACCACATGCTGCCGGTATTCTCAGATGCCCTGCCAGCAGATAAGGAGATGCAAGCCTATATCGATCAGATGCGTAATACCGAATACGATGAAAACATTGTCGAAAGCCGCGCCAATGATCGTTTCTATAGTGAGCTACGACTTGGTAAGACCTTTAAGGAAATTCTTGATGAGAAATTGGCAATTGCTGACCGTACGCTTTACCGTCGTGGCAACTTCATGGGTACCTGGGATCAGGTGCTTTGTAATGCCCTGAGATGGGAGCACAAGGCCGATATCTCCATGTCTGCAGGCGTACGCTGGGGTACAACCACGTTGGAAGGCGAATGGATCACCATGGAAGATGTCATGACCCAGTGCTCGATGACCTATGGTGAAACCTATGTCGTTGATATGCAAGGTGCAGATGTGAAGATGATTCTTGAGCAAGTTGCAGACAATTTGTTCGATCCTGATCCTTATCTACAGTCTGGTGGTGATATGGTACGTGTCGGCGGGCTCGATTACGCTATCGACCCTTCCAAAGAACTCTTCAAGCGCATCACAAATGTCAGGCTTGATAACGGTGAGCCGTTGCTAGATGATAAAATCTACAAGGTGTCAGGCTGGGCACTGGTCGATCGCACACCTGATGGTCGCCTGATGTGGGACGTAGTTCGTGACTACATTGTGGCAAATAAAGACAAGGATAATGTCCTGAGACTTAAAAAAATCAATCACCCCGAGTTGATCGGCGTTGTCGACAATCCAGGTATTGCTGATTATCCAGGGAAAGTTGGATAAAAACAGGTTGAAACTGAAAACAAAAAGGCCTCGCCATTATAGCGAGGCCTTTTTAACTTCATAATTTATGGCAAAGTGAAATTAACAATGGGTATATTTGATACGCCAAAATTATAGCTAAGTAATTCTAGCGTATTCCAGTCTGTTTCTCTTTGATCAATAGCATAGTACGTATTAGATACGTATATCTATAGAAATCATTGAATAATAGCAATCGACCTAACTATTTCTTTGATAATAAGATCGATAAAACAATAATAAAAATAAAATCAGGCCATAAATAACAGGCACTAAATAATCAGCTTTCACTAACCATATAAAATGTAACAGGCCGAGAACAGCAATAATGTAAATCAGCCTATGCAACCTGCCCCAGTTCTTTTTTAGCCGCTTCATCATTTTATTTGTTGATGTTACCGCCAACGGTATCAATAATATAAACGCAGTAAAGCCAACAGTAATAAATGGTCGTTTAATGACATCTTTAATAATTTCATTTACATTAAAAAACTGATCAAACCAGATATAAGTTAGTAAGTGCATTACTGCATAGAAGAAAACAAACAGACCAAGCATGCGCCTGAGTTTGATAAGCCAAAACCAGCCAAGGATTCTTCTCAATGGCGTCACAAGCAAGGTAATTAATAGAAAGCGAAGCGTCCACTCACCCGTCTCACGTGTCATTGTCTCAACAGGGTTTGCACCCAATGTTTCATTGAGTGCACCAATAGTGAGTAACAGCAAAGGAATCAAACAAATAACAAACAATACAGGCTTTATAACAAACGATATTGTTTTGTCTGACGGTCTAACTGACATTCTAGAAGTTTTTGGTCAGGTCCATACCGTTATAAAGGTGCGCCACCTGGTCAGCATAGCCATTAAACACTAAAGTTTTATGTTTTGGCTTCCAGAAAGGCTCGCCAATACGTCGTTCAGTTTTCTGGCTCCAGCGTGGATGATCAACATCCGGGTTAACGTTAGAATAAAAACCATATTCATCAGGCGCCAGTTCATTCCAGGTGGTCTTTGGCTGGGTCTCAACGAAACGAATTTTAACGATAGACTTAATGCTCTTAAAACCGTATTTCCACGGCACAACCAGTCGAATTGGCGCACCATTTTGTGAAGGCAGAATATCACCGTATAGGCCAACCGCCATAATCGGGAGTGGATTCATGGCTTCGTCGATGCGCAGGCCCTCGGTATATGGCCAGCTCAATACGCGGCGCGACTGACCGGGTAAGCGCGACTTATCGAGCAGTGTAGTAAATTCAACATACTTGGCGTTTGAGTTTGGCTCAAACTGTTTCAGCATATCGGCAAGAGAAAAACCGACCCAAGGCACAACCATCGACCAACCTTCGACACAGCGCAGACGATAGATATATTCCTTTAGCGCATAAGGCTTAATAAAATCTTCGAGATTAAATACGCCTGTTTTGTTGCACTCACCTTCGACTGTAATCGTCCACGGCTGTGGATTAAACAGGTGGGCATTCTTGGCGGGGTCTGTTTTACTCGTGCCAAGCTCGTAAAAATTATTATAACTGGTGATGTCATCCAGCGAGGTCAAGGTGTCATCGGTATTGTATACACTGGCATTGAGGTCAGGCCAGCGTTTTGCCCAGGCGGGCATCATGGCATCAGTCGCCAGCAACAGACAGCTGGCGATTGCCTGCTTCATAAACCGACGCCGATCAAGATAAACCGATTTGGGCGTAATTTCTGATGGCTTAATATCCGATGATTTTTTTATGATGATGGACATGTGCTATTTCCTGTAATTTTGTAACAGACAATAGCAATTTGGAATAGTTCTATTAAATTATATAAATGACCTTCACTAGAGGGAGCAGGAAGTCCTGCTCCCGATATCTACATAGAATGCTATTTAATCAACCCAGATCCTGGCATTCCTGAATAATCGCATCCACGGTGAATCCTCGCCCCACTCCTCTGGATGCCATGAATTCTGTACGGTCCGGAAAACGCGTTCCGGATGTGGCATCATGATTGAAACGCGACCATCATTCGTGGTGAATCCTGTTAAACCCTCAGGTGAGCCATTGGGGTTTAATGGATATTGCTCAGTAGCGGCACCATTGTGATCGACAAAACGCAGCATCGAAATTGCCTGCTGACGTTGTTCATCAGTATGGTATTCGGCACGACCTTCACCGTGGGCAACCGCAATCGGCATACGAGAACCCTGCATACCGGCAAATAGAATTGAGGGTGATTCTATAACTTCAACGAGGCTAAAACGTGCTTCAAACTGTTCTGACTGGTTGCGCACAAAGTGTGGCCAGTGTTCAGCACCGGGAATCAGTTCTTTAATATTGGCCATCATCTGGCAGCCATTGCATACACCTAAAGTGAAAGTATCCTCACGATGGAAGTATTCACTGAAGACATCACGCGCGCGGGAATTAAACAGTATTGTTTTCGCCCAGCCCTCACCAGCGCCTAGTACATCACCGTAAGAGAAGCCACCACAGGCGACCAGTCCCTTGAACATATCAAGACTGAGGTTGTTACTAATAATGTCACTCATGTGTACATCTATCGCATCAAAACCAGCTCGATCAAAGGCCGCAGCCATTTCAATCTGTCCATTAACACCCTGCTCTCTCAATATCGCGATGTGAGGACGGGCACCACTATTGATATAAGGCGCGGCGATATCATCATTGGGATTGAATGAGAGTGACACATTGAGCCCGGCATCGTCTTTGCTAATGCCATCAAATTCCTGTCTGGCGCAATCAGAGTTATCGCGTAACGACTGAATCTGGTAACTAGTCTCGCTCCAGGCCTTTTGCATGGTAATCAGGTCGGATTCAAATATAACAGCATTGTTGCGTGAGAAACGAATTGTTGTATCGTTACTGATAGTACCAATGCGGTGGCTGCATGATTTCAGCTGATACTTTTCTAACCAGGCTTCAACTTCAGAGAGTTTATCGGTAGCAACCTGAATAACACCGCCGAGCTCCTCATTAAATAAGCTGGCAATAACATCATTCGATAAATTATCCAGCGAGATATCAAGTCCGCAGTGACCAGCGAATGCCATCTCTGCCAGGCAGGCAAACAGGCCACCATCTGAGCGGTCATGCCACGACAGCAGCAAATTATTTTTGTTGAGTTTTTGAATAGCGGCGAAGAAGAACTTGAACTGTTCGGTATCATCCAGATCGGGCGGTACATCACCAATCTGTTTATATGTTTGTGCCAGCGCTGAAGCACCCAGACGATTTTTTCCATTACCCAGATCGATCAGGATCAATTCCGTCTCACCTACATCAGTTATTAACTGAGGCGTTAATGTTTTTCGTACATCGTTAACCGGTGAAAACGCGGTGATAATTAATGATAACGGTGCAGTAACTGCACGCTGTTCACCATCGGCATCCCAGACCGTTTTCATCGACATGGAATCTTTGCCAACGGGAATGGTTAAGCCTAGCTTTGGACAGATATCCATACCGACTGTCTTAACTGTTTCATATAAACGGGCATCTTCACCGGGATGGCCCGCAGGCGCCATCCAGTTTGCCGATAATTTAATATCAGACAGATCATCAATCGCAGCAGCCATAATATTGGTAATCGACTCTGCAATCGCCATGCGACCAGATGCAGGAGCATCGAGTAACGCAACCGGTGTGCGCTCACCCATTGCCATGGCTTCACCAACGTAATCCTGAAACGATGAGGTTGTCACGGCAACGTCTGCCACTGGCACCTGCCACGGACCGACCATCTGGTCGCGCGTTACCATGCCGGTAATACTGCGGTCACCGATGGTAATCAAAAATGATTTATTGGCGACCGAGGGCAGGCGTAATACCTTGAAGGCCGCCTCGTTGATGTCAATATTGCTGGTATCAAAGGCCTTCTGGTTTATCCTGACAGTTTTGACATCACGCAGCATTTTGGGCGGTTTGCCAAGCAGAACATCCAGTGGCATATCCACCGGGTAATTATCAAAGTGTTTGTCATGCACGCGCAGGCTAAGCTCTTTGGTGGTCTTACCCAGAATCGCATAGGGGCATCGCTCACGCTCGCATATCGCGATGAAGTCATCAATTTTTGTTGGGTCGATAGCAATGGTATAACGTTCTTGCGACTCATTGCACCAGATCTGCATCGGTGTCATGCCCGGTTCATCGTTGTGCACTTCGCGCAGTTCGAATTCGGCACCGCAGCCGCCATCGTGGACCAGTTCAGGTAGTGCATTCGAGAGGCCGCCTGCACCAACATCGTGGATTGAAAGAATCGGGTTGTGATCACCCTGCATCCAGCAATTATCAATGACTTCCTGACAGCGGCGTTCCATTTCAGGGTTACCACGCTGTACTGAGGCAAAATCCAGGCTCTCAGCACTGGTGCCACTGGCCATTGATGATGCTGCACCACCACCCAGGCCGATTAACATGGCGGGCCCACCGAGGACGACGATGGACGTACCGACAGGTATTGCTAATTTTTCGACGTGATCTTCACGAATATTGCCGTAACCACCTGCCAGCATAATAGGTTTGTGGTAGCCACGAATTTCATTACCTTCAGCGCCAGGTACTGTTTCCTCAAAGGTACGGAAGTACCCAGCAATGTTTGGGCGACCAAATTCATTATTAAAGGCTGCAGAGCCAATCGGGCCTTCAATCATAATATCCAGCGCAGAGACGATACGGTTGGGTTTGCCGTTATCGGTCTCCCAGGGCTGTTCAAAACCGGGGATTTTCAGGTTGGAGACCGAGAACCCACTTAAACCGACCTTGGGTTTGGAGCCACGACCGGTTGCACCCTCATCACGGATCTCTCCCCCCGAACCGGTAGCAGCACCGGGGAATGGAGAAATCGCGGTTGGGTGATTGTGCGTCTCCACCTTCATCAACATGGCAATGTGTTCCTTGCTGTAACCATAGCGCCGATTGTTCGCATCGACGACAAAACGTGGTGCCATATGGCCATTCATCACTGCCGAGTTGTCGCTATAGGCACTGAGGATGCCGTCAGAGTGCATCTCATAGGTGTTGCGGATCATCTTGAACAGCGAGCGATCCTGTTTTTTGCCATCAATAATCCAGTCGGCATTGAAAATCTTGTGACGACAGTGCTCGGAGTTGGCCTGGGCGAACATCATTAGCTCGGCATCGACCGGATTGCGCTTGATCGAGGTGTAAAAATTGATCAGGTACTCGATTTCATCTTCGGAGAGCGCCAGCCCCAACTCGGTATTGGCACTACGTAAGGCCTCGATACCACCACTCAATATATCAACACTACTGCCCGGCTCCGGGCTCATGTGTGAGAACAGGCTTTCTGCTTCGTTGTAATCACGTAGCACAGACTCGATCATGCGGTCGTGCAGGCAGGTATCAATTGCGGCAGTATCCGCTTCTGATAACGTCATACCAGCATTACAGGCTACGACATAGGCAATACCACGCTCCAGTCGTAAAATCTTGTGCAGGTTACAGTTATGGGCAATATCCGTGGCCTTTGATGACCAGGGGGAAATGGTACCTGCACGGGGGGTTACCAGGAATAAAGTGCCTTCACAGTTATGGTCTTCAATACTGGGGCCATATTGCAGCAAACGCGCCAGAATCGTCGCTTCTGCCTCATTGAGTGGCTCGCTAATATCGGCAAAATGCACAAAATGCGAAGCCAGGCCTGATACCGCCGGAACCAGAGCCTTTAACTCATCCAGCAGCTTGTTGAGACGGAAATCGGATAGTGCGGGAGACCCTTGAATATGCAGCATGATGCCCTTATATATGTGAGTGTAAGCAAAGTCGGAATGATAAAGCAAAGCCGCTTTAGATTAAACCATGAAGAATGGTATATAGCGTAGCAGCCTGATCAAACGCGGCGTATAATGACGCCAGAGCCTTGACCAGCTCTTTACAACACCCAGGAAAAACACGGGGGCGACATGGCTTCGACGTGGGTAATGAAACCTGAGGTGCATGCCGAGGTGCGATGACCTCGTTAATACAACCGCAAAACTTATAGTTGCCAACGACGACAACTACGCTTTAGCAGCTTAATAACCTGCTCATAGCCCTCGGCCTGACGTGTGCCTGTACGCTCAGATTACCGGGGTCGACTCATACAGGATCGCGATGAAGCATGTCTGGTGTGGATTCGTTAAAACTTATCCAGAATCGCTCTGTGTTTTCCCTGCCCGTCGGGTAACACAAAGTTAAACTAATAGACGGAATAAGCATGTAGAGCCGATGGCGGAGTGCTTGCGGACGCGGGTTCAATTCCCGCCGCCTCCACCAATAACGAAGGTCACCCATTTTAGGGTGGCCTTTTTTATGTCAATCGAGAAACTTGAACAAGGATATTTCAACTCGAAAATCCAAAGTGATAAAACCACTAA
>JAOUPA010000089.1 GCA_029880105.1 Gammaproteobacteria bacterium | reverse complement strand
CTGAACGAAAAGTATTACAAATTCTAGGCCCCTGCGCTCAATCCAGTTCCTGGCACTATGGCAAAACGTCGTCTCACTGAACAACAAAAACGTCGTATTGCATCCAATAAAAATCCTTTAAGCCAGACATCCTCTGACCACCAGATCTTTAACGGCCTGGTGGTCAGCCACCATGGTAGAAAACTCATTGTCGAAACTGATGATGGACATCAATACGGATGCAAGCTGAGACAAAATCTCGGTGATATCGCCTGCGGCGATAGTGTCATTATTCAGCTAGACAAAAATAACGCCGTCGTCGTTGCCATCAACGAAAGGATAAACCTGTTAGAGAAAACAGGTTTTGCCGGTCAGGCTAAATCGGTCGCCGCCAACATCGGTCAGGTCGCTATCGTTTGCTCTGTTGAACCCGAACCCAATGCTTACCTCATCGATCGCTACCTCACCGCAACTGAAAATCTTCCTGCTGAAGCGCTCATCGTTATCAACAAGATTGACCTGATCAATGACGATAACAGGGCAAGCATTGACGCTATCAGGAAGACCTATAAAGACATTGGTTATCAAGTAATCGAAACCAGTATCAAGCAAAATATCGGGCTTGATGAATTACGGCAGGCCCTACAGAACACCACCAGTATCCTGGTCGGGTTGTCCGGTGTCGGCAAGTCCTCACTGGTCAAAATGCTACTACCGGATATTGAAATTAGGATCGGCGAAATCTCGATCGCCTCAAAAGAAGGCAAACACACTACCACTGTGTCATCGTTATACCACCTGCCCGACGGTGGCGCCCTGATCGACTCCCCGGGTGTACGTGACTTCACACCGTATAATCGAGACAAGGAAGATATCGTAAATGGCTTTATCGAACTCAAACCCTATCAGGGTTATTGCAAATTCAGCAATTGTACACACACCACCGAACCGGGTTGTGCCATTACAGAGGCACTACAGAAAGGCGAGCTCTCACAGCAGCGGGTAAACAGTTTCAAAAAAATGCTGGAAGACCTGGAAGAACTGTCACGTTAAAAACCGGTAACTACTTACGCCTGCTTTTGAAGAACGCCTGCAACATTGCCCGACTTTCATCAGCCAATACACCTCGTGTCACTTCAAAAACATGGTTATGGTCGTTCAGTTCCATCAAGTTAAATGCACCACCTAATGCGCCGGTGCGTGGCTCGCTAGCGGCAAATACCACGCGCTTGATACGTGCATGAATTAAGGCACCGACACACATTGAACAGGGCTCCAGGGTGACAAACAGCTCGGTATCCACCAGTCGATAATTACCAAGCACTTCACCGGCGGCACGCATCGCCATAATCTCCGCATGTGCACTGGCATCATTACTACGAATCGGCTGGTTCCAGCCCTCTGCGACAAGCTCGTTATCCCTGACGATGACCGCACCAACTGGCACCTCTCCCAGTGACTCTGCATTTTTTGCCAGTTCCAGCGCGCGGCGCATCCAGTCTTCATCGTTCATCTTATTTTCTTAATACTCTCAAAATAATCATTGTTATAGCTTATACAAAAAGGAGTAATATTTTGATAGGTTATCTTTATCGTGTATTAATAGTTAGAACTTGGCCATGGAAAAAAAGCGGATTTTAGTTGTCGATGACGACAACATATCAAGGACTCTGATTAAGGGTTTTCTGAAAAATGAAGGGAACTATATCGTTGACACGGTACAGGATGGGTATCAATGCCTCTCTTTCATGAAATATCATCACGTTGACCTGATTATTAGCGATATTGAAATGGATGATATCAACGGCCTTGAGTTGAGCCAGGCCCTGTTGTTAATGGATGATACTGCAAATATCCCCGTCATCCTGTCTTCGGTAAGAGACCGCTCCGAAATCAGGAGAAAAACACGCGACTTCAGCAACGTTAAAAGAGTCGTACAGAAGCCTTACAATAGAGATGCTCTATTGTCCGACGTCAGTAGCCTCCTGTAACCTCACTCCCACTCAATTGTCGCTGGTGGCTTACCTGAAATATCGTACGTCACGCGTGAGATGCCATCGACTTCGTTGATGATGCGGGTAGAGACATGACCCAGAAAATCATACGGTAGATGTGCCCAGCGTGCCGTCATAAAATCAATAGTTTCAACAGCACGTAGCGCCACAACATAATCGTAGCGACGGCCATCACCCATGACACCAACTGACTTCACCGGAATAAATACCGTGAATGCCTGGCTCACCTTGTCGTACAGATCGTTTTTATAGAGCTCCTGAATAAAAATATCATCTGCAAGACGTAACAGGTCAGCATACTCTTTTTTGACTTCACCAAGTATGCGCACACCCAGACCCGGCCCAGGGAACGGGTGACGATAGACCATTTCCGATGGCAGGCCCAACTCGACACCAATCTTACGCACCTCATCCTTGAACAGCTCACGCAGAGGCTCAACCAGTTGCAGGCGCATACCTTCCGGCAGGCCACCAACGTTATGGTGTGATTTAATCAGGTGTGAATTTTTACTGCCTGCAGATTCAATCACATCAGGATAAATCGTACCCTGAGCCAGCCAGTTTGCCGTGGTTAACTTATTTGATTCTTCTTCAAAGATTTCAACAAAAACGCGGCCAATAATTTTGCGTTTCTGCTCAGGGTCATTAACACCTTTCAGTTCATCGAGAAAACGTTGCTCAGCATCAACACGGATCACTTTCACGCCCATGTTCTCTGCAAACAGGGCCATCACATGATCGCCTTCCTTATGGCGCAGCAAACCATTATCAACAAATACACAGGTTAGCTGATCACCAATCGCCTGATGCAACATTGCTGCCACCACGGATGAATCAACACCACCGGATAGACCCAGCACCACTTCATCACTACCGACCTGTTCACGAATCCGTTTAATGCTGTCTTCGATAATATTGCCCGAGGTCCACATTGCCGCACAGCCACAGATATCGTGCACAAAACGCTCGATCATACGTTGACCCTGCTTAGTGTGCGTTACTTCCGGGTGGAACTGCAAGCCATAAAAACCACGAGCTTCATCAGCCATACCGGCAAACGGCGCATTATCGGTGCTGGCGATACAGACAAAGCCCTCAGGCAGGACTTCAACCTTATCACCATGCGACATCCAGACATCGAGGAAGGCCTGACCTTCGTCATTCACATGATCTTCGATATCTTTTAGCAGGCGACTATGATGACGTGCACGCACCTGGGCAAAGCCAAACTCACGGTGCGTAGAGGCGCCAACTTTACCACCGAGCTGCGCCGCCATGGTTTGCATACCATAGCAGATACCTAATACTGGCACCCCCAGGTTGAACACCTCATCGGGAGCAACCAGAGTGTCATCTGCGGTAACCGATTCAGGACCGCCGGAAAGAATAATGCCGTTGGGTTTAAAATCTTTTATTTCCTGATCTTCAATACCGGTATGGTGAATTTCACAATAGACACCTGCTTCACGCACACGGCGCGCTATCAATTGCGTGTACTGCGAGCCAAAATCAATGATAAGTATCCGGTCGGAATGAATGTCTAACATAATTTTTTCTTAAAATAATGAAAATAAAAAAAGGCGCAAAGAAGTACAAATAAAATGTTTTCTCTGCGCCCCTGCATTTCTATGTTTATCTCTAATCAGGAAGAACGATAATTAGGCGCTTCTTTGGTAATCGTTACATCGTGTACATGCGACTCTGACATACCGGCACTGGAAATACGAACAAATTGTGGTTTAGTGCGCATTTCATCAATCGTCGTACAACCCACATAGCCCATACTTGAACGCAGACCACCAACCATCTGGTGAACAATTGCGCTCAGTGGACCTTTATAGGCGACACGGCCTTCGATACCTTCAGGTACAAGCTTCTCACTGCCTTCAGAACTGTCCTGGAAGTAGCGGTCACTGGAGCCTTTCTTCATGGCACCAATAGACCCCATGCCACGATAGGCCTTGTAGGAACGACCCTGATACAGAATCACCTCACCAGGCGCCTCCTCGGTACCAGCCAGCATGCCACCAACCATAATGCAGTAACCACCAGCAGCAATCGCCTTGGACATATCACCGGAGAAACGAATACCACCGTCAGCAATCAGGGGGACACCCGTACCCTCAAGTGCCGCAGCGACATTACTAATTGCCGTAATTTGTGGCACACCAACACCCGCAACAATGCGTGTAGTACAGATTGAACCTGGGCCAATACCCACTTTAACCCCATCGGCACCGGCATCAACCAATGCCCTTGCAGCATCACCAGTTGCGATATTGCCACCAATCACCTGCACATCATAATGCTTCTTCACCCAGTTCACCCTGTCGAGCACTGCCTGGGAATGTCCATGCGCGGTATCGACCACGATAACATCAACACCCGCATTAACCAGTAATTCAACACGCTCTTCTGTGCCAGCACCCGTACCTACCGCTGCACCTACGCGCAAACGACCCTGTGAGTCTTTACAGGCATTGGGAAAATCCGTCGATTTCTGGATATCCTTGACGGTAATCATACCGCGAAGTTTAAAGTCATCATTGACGACCAACACACGCTCAATACGGTGTTTGTGCAACAGCGCCAGCACCTCTTTTTTGGAGGCACCTTCTTTCACGGTAACCAGTTTTTCTTTCGGCGTCATAATGGCTGAAACCGGCTGATCGAGATTGGTTTCAAAACGCACATCACGGCTGGTCACCAGTCCGACCAGGTTATCGCCCTGCATCACTGGCACACCCGAAATCTTGTTACGCTCACGCAATTCGATCACATCACGAACAGAGGTTTCTGGCGTTACTTTCAGCGGATCGGTAATGACACCACTTTCATATTTCTTAACAAGGCTAACTTCCTGTGCCTGTTGCTCGGCTGTCAGGTTTTTGTGAATGATGCCAAGGCCACCTTCCTGCGCCAGCGCAATCGAAAGGCGGGCCTCGGTAACCGTATCCATCGCGGCAGATAACAGGGGAATATTTAATTCAATATCGCGGGTAACTTTGGTACGCAGACTGACATCTTTCGGCATAACAACCGAGTGCGCGGGAACCAGTAAAACATCATCAAAGGTGAGGGCTTCCTCAATTATTCGCATATCGGTTCCTATAAACTGTAGTGATCATATAAAAGCCCGTTATTATACGGGTTCTGCCCGTGCATCGTAAGCCTGAGCTATGAAAAAATTGCCTGCAAACAGTAACTAAGTTATAACTCCACCAAAGCCGGGAAACCCAGACTTTATTTTTTTAGCCAGACAACCGATGCCACAAGAGACCAACAACCGAACCATCTATTCAGTCACTGAGCTCAATCGTTCAGCCGCGAGTGTGCTTGAACAGCACTTTGCCTGGATCTGGGTCGAGGGCGAAATCTCCAACCTGGCGCAACCGAGTTCGGGGCATATCTATTTCAGCATGAAAGACAGCGGCGCTCAGATACGCTGCGCGATGTTTAAGAGTCGAAACCAGGTGCTAAAGTTCAGCCCGGAGAATGGCCAGCAGGTACAGGTGCGCGGCAAGGTCAGCCTGTACCAGCCCCGTGGCGATTACCAGCTAATTGTCGATCGCATGGAAGAAGCCGGCAATGGCGCGCTACAGCGTAAATTCGAGGCCCTGAAAAACAAACTCGCGGCTGAGGGCCTGTTTGATGAAGACGTCAAACAGGACATCCCCGAGCTGCCTGAATGCATCGGCGTCATCACCTCCAACACCGGCGCCGCCATCCACGATGTACTCAGTGTCATCAGGCGACGTTTTCCATCTATTCCAGTTAGGCTGTATTCCGTACCGGTACAGGGTGAGGCTGCCGCGCCTGCTATCTGCAGGGCGTTGGCGCTGGCCGAGGAGCAGGCCGAGTGCGACGTATTGCTGCTGGTACGTGGCGGTGGCTCACTCGAAGACCTCTGGGCCTTTAATGAAGAAAGCGTCGCCCATGCCATCTACGACTGCCCGATCCCCATCGTCAGCGGCATCGGCCACGAGGTCGATATCACCATCGCCGATTTTGTCGCCGATATCCGTGCCGCCACGCCGACGGCGGCGGCGGAAACCGTGACACCCGATCAGGGTGCCTGGCTGCAATCACTGGAGTGGTACCAGTATCGCCTGCACCAGCTAATCAATGAAAAAATACAGCGTCGCCAGGAGACCCTCGGCTGGATGAGCAAGCGTCTGTCACAGCAGCACCCGGTCGCGGTGGTACAACGACTCAGCCAGCGGCTGGATGACCTGGAACAGCGCCTTGGCTATGCCTGGCGATATAGCCTGCAGCAGCAGCAAAACCGCTACCATCGGCTACATGCCCGACTGCAGGGCATTTCACCGGAACGAAGCATTAGCCGCTACCAGTACCGCATCCAGATGCTGGCGCAGAACCTGCAGCACCATATCCAGCAAATACTGGAGCGACAGAAGGCGCGCCTGCAGAATAATGCCCGCACCCTGAATGCGATCAACCCACTAAACACCCTGGAACGCGGATACTCGATTACCAGCAGCAAAGGTAAAGCGGTCACCCGCAGCCATGAAGTCGCCGTCGGCGATGAAATCCAGACCCGACTGCACCAGGGGCAGATCATCAGCCAAATCCGCAAAATACTGGACTAATCGTCGGATTTTGGCGGTTTTTGTTGCGCTACCCCGCGTTTTTATGATAAATAGTCGCGCTCAGTTTTACACAATGACAATTGGAGTGATCAATGGCCAAAGAAGCGCCTTTAAAAGAACACACTTTCAAAGCTTATAAGCCGAAAAAAGGCGAAGAATACATGAGCGATGGCCAGCTCGCGCACTTCACGGCCATACTGGAAGCCTGGAAGCAGGACCTCATGCAGGAAGTTGATCGCACCGTGGATCACATGAAAGATGAAGCCGCTAATTTCCCCGATCCTGCCGACCGTGCGACCCAGGAAGAAGAGTTCAGCCTGGAACTGCGTACCCGTGACCGTGAACGCAAACTGATTAAAAAAATCGATGACACCCTCGACCTGATAAGCAGCGGTGAATACGGCTATTGCGAAACCTGTGGTGTTGAAATCGGCCTGAAGCGCCTTGAGGCACGCCCCACTGCAACCCAGTGCATCGACTGCAAGAGCCTGGATGAAATTAAAGAGAAGCAGATCAAAGGCTAATCGCCAGTTCACACTTAAGAACACTAAAAAGCCGGAGCACATGCTTCGGCTTTTTTATTTTTAACCCATAGAGTTGCGGCATAATACCGGCCTATGAACAACCCAATTTACCGCGGCCGCTTTGCCCCCTCACCCACCGGTAATCTCCACTTTGGCACCCTGCTCGCCGCGGTTGGCAGCTACCTACAGGCCAGGAGCCGGCACGGACAGTGGCTTATGCGTATCGAGGATGTCGATACCACCCGCCGGGTCGAAGGTGCGTCCGACGCCCTTCTGCGAGCACTGGAAAAATTTGGCTTCGAGTGGGACGGTAGCGAAGTCTACCAGTCCGCACGCACCGAGTTGTACGAAGCGACACTGGCAACGCTCACTGAAAAGGAACTGATTTACCCTTGCACCTGCTCGCGCAGGCAACTGACTGATCTGGGCGAGGCCCAGATTTACCCGGGCCACTGTCGCCACCACCACCTGCCGCTGAAAGAGGAACATGCCCTGCGCCTGAAGGTTAGTGATCAGATCATTAGTTTCGATGACTGTGTCATGGGACACTACCAGCAACACCTTGCCAGCGAGTGTGGCGATTTTGTCATCAGGCGCCGCGACGGCCTGTTCGCCTACCAGCTCGCCGTCGTCGTCGATGATGCCGAACAGGGCATCACCGAAGTCGTCCGTGGCACCGACCTGCTAGACTCCACCCCCAGACAAATCTACCTACAACAACAACTGGGCTACCCACAGCCCGACTATCTGCACCTGCCGCTGCTGGTCGATGAGCATGGCCAGAAACTCGGTAAATCGACCGGTGCCGCCGCGCTCGACCTGAAACACCCGGCAGTATCACTGCATGCCGCCCTGAAACTACTTGGACAACAGCCGCCCGAAGAGCTCGCCAGCGATAACCTGCCCACGGTCTGGCAATGGGCCATCGAACACTGGGATATCGCCGCTATTCCCAGGCATAACCTGGTCATCGGCTAGACCACTGAACTGGCGCTGAAAACTTGCAGGCACGGCC
>JAOUPA010000088.1 GCA_029880105.1 Gammaproteobacteria bacterium | reverse complement strand
TTGGTTGTGGAAGTCGATATGAGTTCGCCAGAGGCCACAGCGAGTTTTCAGTATTTAATACAGAATGAAGGTTATTACCGTGATGGTCAAACACTCAAAGATCATATATCAGAGGAAACCTATACAGAGCTTCTAAGCTATTTGGCGAAAATGCGGGTGCCTACTACGTTAGTAGAAAAACAGAAACCAGGAATAGTAGTGCTGACATTGGCGGCTTTGCAGGCCGAGCTTACCGGCCTTGATCCTTCAATGGGTATTGATTTGTACTTTCTCAACAATGCAAAAAAACACATGAAAATTGTTTCATTAGAAACCGCAGAGCAGCAAATTCGAATATTTCTGGATATTAAAGACGCTGATCTGCTATTGCGAGATTCATTTTACTCGCTTGAGATGCTGGAAAATGAAATGGGTATTTTAGTCAATGCATGGAAACTAGGTGATGAGAAAGTAATACATCGGCTATTATTTGATGATGTCCTCAAGGAAAATTCTGCGCTTGCTGTGCTTTATGAAAGTTTGTATTTTCAGCGGAATGTAACCATGACCAATTCAATAAAACAGTTTTTGGCTAAGAAGGGGCAGTATTTTGTTGTTGTCGGCGCCGGACATTTAATTGGTGATAAAGGTATTGTGCGCCTATTGCAGGACGCAGGCTTTCGTATTACTCGTCAGTAACACGCAAAAAAATGGCCCACAGTGTGGACCATTTTTCTAAGAATCGATCAGTAATTTTTTAATCGATACCCAGTTTTTTCTCAAGATAGTGGATGTTGGTGCCGCCAGCCTGAAAAGCAGAGTCTTTCAGGATTTCTTTATGCAGGTCAATATTAGTTTTGATGCCAGTAATGCTGATTTCATCCAGAGCACCAAGCATACGTGCAATAGCCACTTTGCGATCACTGCCATATGCAATCAATTTACCGATCATCGAGTCATAGTGAGGTGGTACCGTGTAGCCACCATAAATATGGGTATCGACACGAATACCAGGACCACCAGGTGGATGGTAACGTTCAATCATTCCAGGTGATGGCATAAATGTTTTAGCATCTTCCGCATTGATTCGACATTCAATAGCATGGCCCCTGACTTCGATATCGCTTTGTTTGTATCGTAACTTTTCACCAGAGGCGATATAAAGTTGTTCCTTGATGATATCAACGCCAGTGATCATTTCAGTCACAGGGTGCTCAACCTGAACACGCGTATTCATTTCGATAAAATAGAAGTCGCCATCCTGGTAAAGAAACTCAAAAGTGCCGGCTCCGCGATAATTCATCTTGATGCAGGCATCGACGCATTGCTGACCGATTTTTTTACGTTCTTTTTCGGTAAGACCTGGTGCAGGGGCCTCTTCGACGACTTTCTGGTTTCTGCGCTGCATAGAGCAATCGCGCTCAGCCAGATGAATGGCATTGCCCTGACCATCAGAGAGCACCTGAATTTCTACATGGCGTGGAGTCTCAAGGTATTTCTCCATGTAGACCATGTCGTTGCCAAAAAACTGTCCTGCTTCCTGTTTGGTGAGCGCAATCGAGTTAAGAAGTGCGGCTTCAGAATGGACTACGCGCATGCCGCGTCCGCCACCGCCGCCTGCTGCTTTAATAATGATTGGGTAACCAATCTGCTTGGCGAGTTTAATGTTGGTTTCGGCATGGTCACCAACTGGGCCATCTGAACCAGGTACACAAGGTACACCTGCATCCTTCATGGCTTTAATGGCTGCAACCTTATCGCCCATGGTGCGAATCGAATCCGAACTTGGTCCGATAAAGACAAAACCGCTGTCTTCAACACGTTCAGCGAAATCGGCATTTTCAGAAAGAAAGCCATAACCTGGGTGTATGCCGACGGCATCGGTGACTTCTGCTGCGCTGATAATGGCCGGGATATTCAAATAGCTCAGGTTAGATGGGGCAGGACCTATGCAAACGGATTCATCAGCGAGGCGTACGTGTTTTAGATCACGATCTGCTTCTGAATGAACAGCGACAGTTTTTATACCTAGCTCGCGGCAGGCTCGAAGAATTCGTAGTGCGATTTCGCCACGGTTGGCGATAACAACTTTAGCTAACATAATAAATTCTACTCGATAATGACGAGTGGCTGGCCAAACTCAACTGGCTGACCGTTTTCAACAAGAATGGCTTTAACTACACCAGATTTGTCTGCTTCAATCTGATTCAGGATCTTCATCGCTTCGATGATGCAGATAGTATCGCCTTCAGCTACAGAGTCACCAATGTTGACGAAATTTTTTGCGCCTGGTGAGGCAGCTGCATAGAAAGTTCCAACCATGGGTGACTTAACGGCATGTCCACTTGGCGTGCTATCTGCTGCAGGTGTAGGTGCTGATGTAGCTTCTGCAACGGGTGCGGCAGCGACAGGTGCTGGAGCATATTGCATAGGAGCAGCAACAGGCGCATGTGAACTATAGCGGGAGATACGAACTGATTCTTCACCCTCGTTAATTTCAATCTCGGCAATGCCAGATTCTTCCAGTAATTCAATTAATTTTTTAACTTTGCGAATATCCATAAGGATCAACCTCTTGAGAGTTGTTGTAACGCGGCCTGTAATGCCAGTTCGTAGCCGATTGCGCCCAGACCCGATATAACGCCGACAGCAATGTCAGAGAAATAGGAGAACTCCCGGAACGCTTCACGGGCATGTACATTTGAAAGGTGGATTTCTATAAACGGAATATCAACACCACTCAAAGCATCACGTAAAGCCACACTAGTATGTGTAAATGCCGCAGGGTTTATTAAGATAAACCGTACGTTGTTATTTTTAGCTTGATGTATTTTGTCAATTAGCTCAGCTTCAGAGTTGCTCTGAACGCTTTCAATACTATAGCCCTGGGCCGAAGCCAGGTTTTCCAGTCTTTTGTTAATATCACTCAGGGTGTCAGAACCATAATGTTCTGGTTCACGGGTACCTAAAAGATTTAAATTAGGGCCATTGATGACGAGCAAGTCGGGCATTATTTTTATTTTTGGTAGCCAAGCATTAATAAGTGCTAATAGTGTGCATAAAAGAAGAGGGTTTGTCTACTAATTTCGGCGAAATTATTGTGAAATGAGGGCTAATTTCGCGAAATTGCGGATAACTATGATTTCAGGCCAAGGCTTATCAGTAATTGCTCTGCTTTAATCTTGCTGAGTTCTCCCATTATTCTGTCGCTAATTTCACCTTCGCGATTAATGAAAACGGAGTAGGGGATGCCACCTGAGCGGTTGCCATAACGGCCAATTAACTCTAAAGCTTCGAGTTCAGCCGCGATGATGGGATAGTTAAATTTTGTTTCTTCAGCGAATTTGCGCACAGCATCTTCATTGTCAGCCGCGATACCGATTATCTGAAAGCCCTGATTACCATACTGTTCCTGAAGCTCGATAAAACCTGGAATCTCCTCCAGACAGGGAGGGCACCAGGTGGCCCAGAAATTTAGCAGGATAATCTGACCGTCCCACTCAGAGATACTTCGTGTCTGGCCATTGATGTCGACCATGGCGAATTCAGGGCGTATCAGGGTTTCCTCAACTGCTTCCTGTATTAAGGCATAGCGATAAGATGCATAACTGGACAGCGTGCATATCAGAATGAGTAGTGCGAGCAGTAAGGTTTTCTTTGAGTTCATCATCCAGTAATTGTAACGGATTTTTTATTTGATAGCGCTTCGAACGTGTGCAGCGAACTGATCTGCATTTTTATAGCCGACTACGCGGAAATTTTTCAGCTCGCTGCCAGCCCGGTCAAAAAACATAATGGAGGGCGGACCGATGATGTTGAAGTATTTATATAGTTCGCGGTCCTGCTCATCATTGGGCGTAACGTCGGCCTGCAACAGGACAACGCCAGTGAGGGCCTGCTGAACAGCAGAATCGGAAAAAGTAAGGGCCTCCATTTCCTTGCAGGAGACACACCAGTCGGCGTAAAAGTCGAGCATTACCGGTTTGTTCTGCGCCTTGGCCTCGGCTAAAGCAGCCTGTAACCCAGCTACGCCTTTGATTTGTTTAAAATTTAAATGCGCGCTACTTTCAATAACTGCTCCCTGAGTGATGGGGCCTGAGCCCAGCCCCTGTAAAGGTTGTAATACATTACGATTGCCTGCCGCCATGCCGATGAAAATAACGATACCGTAAACCAGCAAAATTATGCCTAGCCCTTTCCAGAGCTTCTTCCATCCGGAGTCTTCTTTGCTGGTTGTAGACAATGCGCCCATATAGACGGCAGAGACAATGAGCAGTGCAGCCCATAAAGCCATGGTCACGGGCATGGGTGCGACACGCTCAAGTAGCCAGATGCCAAGTGCCAGTAGTAACACACCAAATACGGCCTTGACTGCCTCCATCCAGGCGCCGGCTCGGGGCAGGAGTTTGCCGGCAGAGGCGCCGAGTATCAGCAGAGGTGTACCCATGCCCATACTCAGGCTAAACAGGGCCATGCCGCCAAGTGCGGCATCACCGGTATCAGCGATGTAGATGAGAGCGCCGACCAGTGGTGCGGTGACGCAGGGGCCAACAATCAGTGCAGAAAGAAAACCCATGATGGCGGTGCCGAGCAGGCTTCCGCCCTGCTGGTTGTTACTGATCTGGGTCAGGCGGCTCTGTATTGAGGCAGGCATCTGTAGCTCGTAGAAACCGAACATTGACATTGCCAGTGCAACGAAGATGGCGGCGAAGCTACCGATAATCCATGGGTTCTGGAACCAGGCCTGAATGTTCTCACCAGACAGTCCAACCAGAATACCAACGATGGTATAGGTTGAGGCCATTGCCAGTACATATACCAGTGACAGAGTAAATGATTTTCTTACGCTTTGCGCCTCGCCCTGGCCGACGATGATGCCCATCAAAATTGGGATCATTGGGAATACGCATGGGGTGAAGGCCAGTAATAAGCCGGCGGCAAAGAAGGCGAGCAGGGTGAGCCAGATATTGCCTGAACGCAGCGCATCCGACATTCTGTCCTGCTCCGAAACCAGAATATCTTCAGTCGCCGTAGGGGTGTCAGTCGATAAATCTGGGTTGATAGCTGAGTTGGCTGTGCTTGTTGGCGCTATTGTAGCGCTGATAGTTTTTGTCTGTGGTGGGTAGCATATACCGGAGATCTCTGAGCAGCCCTGATACTGCACCTTGAAATCAACGGTTTTGTCACTACTTCCTGTATAACGAAAAGGTAGGCGTGCTTCGAAATCGTGGTGATAAACGTAGAGTGTCTTATTGAAAATTGGGTCGTCCTTGGCATCACCTGGGGGCAACTGGAGTTTGCTTGTGGTGACTTCGACATCGTCGATGGTAATTGAAGTTTTATCGCTGTACAGGTAGTGACCTTCAGTGATCTGCCAGCGAGCGATGAAAACGCCATTATTGACTTCAGTAGTGAGCCTGAAGGCTTCATCGACATCGAGAATTTCGTCCTGGGCGCCCATGCCAAAGCTATCCAGCAGGCTGCCGCCAGAGGCGAAGCTATTAAAGCTGAACGAGTTGATCGCGAGTGACAGAACCAGCAGTGTTATAAAGTGTCTGAATGCTTTCATGGATAATCCGGGTATTGTTGGTTTTTATATGGCCGACAGTATTTTTAATTAGTACACAATAATGCCAGCAAGTTCACGTTGTATCTGTAAAATGGTGCTCAGTGAGTCTGGACATTGATCTTAGCAAAGAACGACTTAAAAGAACCTTAAATGCTCATTGCCTGCAATTTTGATTAATAATAACGAGAAATACATGTTACGAAACTGGCCGCTACTTTTTATCATCATTCCACTTGTTGAGCTGTACCTTATTATTAAGGTGGGTGGTTATATTGGTGCCTTCTGGACGGTGATGATCGTCATTATGACTGCGGTTGTTGGCGTTAACCTGTTGCGCATGCAGGGCTTCAATACCCTGAGGCGGGCGCAGCAGAATATGGAGCAGGGTATGATGCCGGCAATGGAGATGATGGAGGGCATTGTCCTGGCTGTGGGTGGGGCTTTACTGATCACGCCGGGTTTTCTTACCGATACGCTGGGTCTGCTCTGCCTGATTCCTGTCAGCCGCAGGGCAATGATCCGGTGGTTTATTAGCCGTGGTAGTGTACAGATGCACGGCTTTCATGGTCATGGGCCATCAGCGCGAACTCATGATGATCACCGTCGGCATGGTGGTCGTACCCTGGAAGGTGAATTCCATCGCAAGGATGAGGATTAAATTTTTTCAGCATTCAGGCACTTGTAATCGGCAAAATCGCCCACATTTACCGTCCCAGTACAGAATAAGGCGTTGACCGCTTGACTCTGCTCGTTTCGTCATTATGATTAGCACTCACTTAGTTAGAGTGCTAATTTTACCTAGAGGATAAAGCAAGTGAAAAAATTGAAATTACGTCCATTACACGACCGCGTGGTCGTTAAGCGTATGGAAAAAGAGACTACCAGTGCTGGTGGTATCGTTCTGCCTGGCTCAGCAAGTGAAGCCCCACAGGCGGGTGAAGTGCTGGCTGTGGGCAACGGCAAAATCACAGATAGTGGCGATGTTCGTGCTATGGATGTGAAGGTTGGCGATAAGGTTTATTTCAGCAACTATGCCGGTACGACTGTAAAAGTTGATGGCGAAGAACTGCTCATCATGAGAGAAGATGACATTCTGGCTGTTCTGTCTTAATTCATAGCTTAACGATTATTCGAAGATTCAAGATTTTTAGAGGAAAAAAACATGTCAGCTAAAGACGTAAAATTTGGTGATGACGCACGTGCCCTGATGGTAAACGGCGTTAACATCCTGGCCAACGCGGTCAAGGTAACTTTGGGTCCCAAAGGCCGTAATGTCGTACTGGAGAAATCATTCGGTGCCCCCACCGTGACTAAAGACGGTGTTTCAGTAGCCAAAGAAATCACACTGGAAAACAAGTTCGAGAACATGGGCGCCCAGATGGTGAAAGAGGTTTCATCGCAGACCTCTGATGTTGCCGGTGATGGCACCACGACTGCGACTGTACTCGCACAGGGTATTGTGCGTGAAGGTATGAAATCAGTCGCTGCCGGTATGAACCCAATGGACCTGAAACGCGGTATCGATAAAGCAGTAAATGCAGCGGTGATGGAACTGAAAAAAATGTCAAAACCCTGCACTGACACCAGTGCCATTGCACAGGTAGGCACTATTTCGGCTAACTCTGATGCTAGCGTAGGTAACATCATTGCTGAAGCAATGGAAAAAGTTGGTAAAGAAGGTGTGATTACTGTTGAAGACGGTACTTCACTGGAAGATGAGCTGGAAATCGTAGAAGGTATGCAGTTTGATCGTGGTTATCTATCACCTTACTTTGTCAACAAACAGCAGCACATGACAGCCGAACTGGAAAACCCACTGGTATTATTGTTTGATAAGAAAATTTCAAATATCCGTGAACTGTTGCCAGTTCTGGAAGCGGTTGCCAAAGCGAGCCGTCCACTGCTGATTATCGCTGAAGATGTTGAAGGCGAGGCACTGGCTACGCTGGTTGTTAACAGCATGCGTGGCATCGTCAAGGTATGTGCAGTTAAAGCGCCTGGTTTTGGTGATCGCCGTAAAGCCATGATGCAGGATATCGCTATCCTGACAGGTGGCACCCTGATTGCAGAAGAAGTGGGGCTATCACTGGAAGAAGCTACACTGGATCAGCTGGGTTCAGCAAAACGTATTACTGTTAGCAAGGAAAACACTGTAATCGTTGATGGTGCTGGTAACTCAAAAGACATCAAGGCGCGTGTTGAGCAGATCCGCAAACAGGCAGAAGAAGCAACTTCTGATTATGATAAGGAAAAACTGCAGGAACGTCTGGCCAAGCTGGCTGGTGGTGTAGCCGTTATCAAAGTTGGCGCAGCTACCGAAGTTGAAATGAAAGAGAAGAAAGATCGCGTTGACGATGCACTGCACGCAACCCGTGCGGCCGTTGCTGAAGGTATCGTGCCTGGCGGTGGCGTGGCACTCATTCGCGCCTGTGAAGCCGTTGATAAAATCAAAGGCGACAACCATGACCAGGATATCGGTATTGCCATCGCACGACGTGCAATGGAAGACCCTCTGCGTCAGATAGTGACTAACGCTGGTGATGAGGCCTCGGTTGTGCTGGCCAATGTTGCTGCCAAGAAAGGTAATTATGGCTATAACGCAGCCACTGGTGAATACGGTGATATGGTTAA
>JAOUPA010000010.1 GCA_029880105.1 Gammaproteobacteria bacterium | reverse complement strand
CTCCGGTGCGAAATTGGGGATACCCGTAAAGGCCAGGTCTTCGCCCTGGGTAAAGGTATCACCAATACGCATAGTACCGTGGTTGTGCAGGCCAATGATATCGCCGGTATAGGCCTCTTCAACGGCTTCACGGTCTGCCGCCATAAAGGTAACAGCATCGTTGAGTTTTATGTCCTTCCCAATACGTACATGTTTTACTTTCATGCCCTTGGTATAGGTACCGGAACAAATACGGACAAAGGCGATACGATCACGATGACCGGGATCCATGTTTGCCTGAATCTTGAACACGAAACCGGTGAACTTTTCTTCTTCGGGTTTGACCTCACGACTCTGGGTCATTCGTGATTTTGGCGCGGGCGCGTAGTCATCAAGCGCATCGAGCAATTCTTTAACACCAAAGTTGTTGATACCGGAACCGAAGAATACCGGGGTCATTTCACCGCGCTGGTAGGCCTCAAGATCAAACTCGTGGCTAGCACCCTTGACCAGCTCGATTTCATCACGTAGTTCCTGCGCCACGCTACCCAGTATTTCGTCAAGTTTTGGATTATCCAGCCCGTCAACGACATCACCCTGCTGGATCTTACCGCCGTGAGTGGCACTATAAAAATGCACCCTGTTTTCGATCAGGTTGAATACTCCCTTAAACTGCTTGCCCATGCCAATCGGCCAGGTAATTGGCGCGCATTGAATATTCAGGATATCTTCAATTTCATCAAGGATATCGATTGGGTCTCGTGCCTCGCGATCCATTTTATTGATAAAGGTAATAATCGGCGTGGTACGCAGACGGCAGACATCCATCAATTTGATGGTGCGATCCTCAACGCCCTTGGCCGCATCAATCACCATCAAGGCAGAATCCACCGCAGTCAATGTACGATAGGTGTCTTCCGAAAAGTCGGCATGACCGGGGGTATCAAGTAGGTTGATAATACAGTTCTTATATGGAAACTGCATGACCGATGAAGTCACCGAAATACCGCGCTCTTTTTCCAGCTCCATCCAGTCGGAGGTAGCATGGCGGGCCGCCTTGCGACCCTTTACGGTACCAGCCATCTGAATCGCGCCACCGAACAGCAATAGCTTTTCGGTGAGCGTAGTTTTACCCGCATCGGGATGCGAAATAATGGCGAAGGTACGCCTGCGTTTGACTTCTTTCAGGTATGACATGGGGGCAGCATTATACAGCAAGTGGATAAATTTGAATCACCCATTACCAGTCGGTGCGATAATCAATACTGGCAAAACCGGGTGTCATACTGGCTTCACTGTTAAGCGGGCAACCAGCAGCATCCAGCCCCGCCAGCCACTCGCGATATTTGAGCAACGGCGTCGGTGACATAATGCACTTTGGGTTACCGAAGGGATGTCCCAGGTGTAGCAACTGGTGACCGATTTCGTGGGTAAGTAACGCCGCAGCATAGGTCGTTACCTGGTCACTGCTGTAGCTTTTGTCATTACGCAGCTCGACCAGCATCGCTAAATCGTTCAGCATGGGATAGACCATCACGTAAACATAGCTACCATAACGCGCCTGCTTACTGTAGGTGGTGGTGCCAGCAGTAATACCACCGCGAATCGACGAGTGTACACTCATGCCGTACATCTCAGCACTGGCGACCAGCTGGTTAGTAATAATGATATCGTAAGGCAGATCACCATAACCCAGGCTATCCCACCAGACCCATTCATTATAGGGCCTGCTATCAATAACTGGACGACCATCTTCGGCTTTCTGCGTACGCCAGTATTCGAGTCTTTTCAGCAGGGTATCGACCAGCGCTACCGACAGTTGCTTGAAGTCATTGTCTTTAACCGGTGTGAGCAAATAGGGTCTGGCATAATCAACTACCGCCTGCCGATCGTCCCAGTATTTACTGAGCACCTCATATACACCGGCACGCATTTTGATAATATCGGTATCATTAACAGCACCAAATTTGACTATTTCCTTTTGTCTTTCCTGTTTAACCTTTTCCGGTAAGACTTCGAAGAGTTTTTCAATCGACACTGATTCTGGTTCTTCAAAAACAACACTAAGGCCAAAATGTTGTTTGATCATAACCGCCGATTTATTCAGGATTTCCTGTATTTGCTGATTATTGAGCTGTGCAAAACGAGGGTTGGCCACACTGGCAACACGCAATCGAATTTCTCTGGAGGTATCAGGTAGCTCGACGCTTTTCCATTCTTCTTCCCTGGAACAGGACAACAGTGCTAGGATTATTAAAAACAGGTTTAATAAATTAATTTTCAAAATCAGTCCTTCTTTTTTCTGATAACACCTCACCCCAGATAACGAGCAAAAATAATCGCGTCCTCACGGCCATTATGTGCGGGATAATAACCCTTTCTCACACCCAGTTCGTGAAAACCTTCTGACTGGTAAAGATCGATAGCCGATTGATTAGATCGACGTACTTCCAGCAAAATCATATCAACATCGGATTTCTCCGACTGCTGCATCAGCATACGTAATAGCTGACGACCAAATCCCTTGCGCTGTTGATCGGGCTTAACACAAAGATTAAGTACGTGTGATTCACCTGGTGCCAGCATCAAGACACCGTAACCGACAATGGCCGCATTTTCCTCTGCCACCCAGCAGCGGTGCACACGTAGGCAGTCACGGAAGATACCGATGGTCCAGGGATGCGAGTAAGCCTGCTCTTCAATTTCCACGATCTGTTTTAGGTCATCACGGTGCATGGTTCTAAAACTGAGCGAGCAGTTCATCTCTACCACCTCATCCAGTAATTGATTTTCAGATCCTGCACTCATGCTTCGAGTAATTTTTGCAATTGTTGCAAATCATGCCAGGCGGCCTTTTTCTCACTTGGCTTACGCAGTAAATAGGCAGGGTGATAGCTGGCGATAACTGGAATGCCTTCAAAATTATGCTGATGAAGACGCAATTTACTGATACTCTCTTTTGAATTGAGCAAGGCCTGTGCAGCAATACGACCAACTACATAAATGGCTTTAGGTTGCAGCAATGCGATCTGTCGATACAGATAGGAATGGCAGTTTTTTATTTCATCAACCAGTGGATCACGATTATTCGGTGGCTGGCATTTGAGCACATTTGTGATATAAACCTGTTCACGCTCAAGTTTGATCGCCTTCAGCATTGCCGTAAGTAACTGACCTGCTTCTCCAACAAAAGGCTCGCCCTGCGCATCTTCATCCTGACCTGGCGCTTCACCGATAACCAGTAAATCTGCGCTCTGGTTACCTGTTCCAAAAACGGTCTGTTTGCGAGTATTGCACAGCTCGCAAAGTCGACATTGCTCAACTGCAGCACGTAGTTCTTCCCAGTCACAATTAGATACTTCGACATTGATGATCGAGGTCTGTGATTTATTGACCGATGATGAAGGCTCAACTGAAGCTCTATCTTCTGTTACTGCTGCAACTGACAGGAAGTCCTGGATATCCAGCTCTTCCCAGACCTGAATACCCATAGCATCAAGGTAATATCGCCTCAGCTCCTCGGGCAATTCGCAACCATCTGCCTTGTCCCGATGCATAACCAACTAAACATCACCCAGCTGGGGATGCTCCCTGTCAGCGCTCAATACCAGCTTGTTCAGCGCATTGATGTAGGCCTTGGCCGAAGCAATGACGATATCGGTGTCTGCACCCTGCCCACTAACGATACGCCCCGCTTTTTCCAGACGCACTGTGACTTCACCCTGTGCATCGGTACCGCTAGTAATTGCATTCACCGAATAGAGTTGCAGTTCAGTTTCGCTATTAACCACGGTTTCGATTGCGCGAAACACGGCATCGACTGGACCACTACCATCGGATCTGGCATCGACTTCTTTATCACCGACACTCAACACCAGTGATGCATTCGGGGTCTCACCCGTCTCTGAACAAACCTTCAAGCTCACTAATTTAAAGCGCTCGTTTTCAGCCAACCAGTTAGCCTCGGCCACCAGCGCCTGCAGGTCTTCATCAAAAATCTCATGTTTCTTATCAGCGAGATCCTTGAAGCGCGAGAAGGTATCGTTTAATTCCTGTTCGGATTCAAACTCAATATTCAATTCCTTCATACGTGTTTTAAAGGCGTTACGGCCAGAATGTTTACCCAGTACCATGCGATTGGCCGTCCAGCCGACATCCTGAGCGCGCATAATTTCGTAAGTCTCACGATTCTTCAAAACACCGTCCTGATGAATACCCGACTCATGTGCAAACGCATTGGCACCAACAATCGCCTTGTTCGGCTGTACCGGAAAACCAGTAATACTCGATACCATGCGCGAGCATGGCATGATCTGCGTGGTATCCAGCGTGGTATCGCAGGGGAAAATATCCTGACGGGTGCGCACAGCCATGACAATCTCTTCAAGTGAGGCATTGCCCGCACGCTCACCCAGGCCATTGATCGTGCATTCGACCTGTCGCGCACCGTTGAGTACTGCTGCCAGTGAATTACCCACGGCCAGGCCCAGGTCGTTATGGCAGTGTACGGAGAAAATCGCCTTATCTGAATTGGGAATACGCTCCAGCAAGTTTCTAATCAACTCGCCAAACTGGTGGGGAATGTTGTAACCCACGGTATCCGGGATATTAATCGTCGTGGCACCGGCATCAATCACTGCCTCGATGATACGACAGAGAAAATCCAGGTCAGAGCGGCCTGCATCCTCAGGAGAAAACTCGACGTTATCGGTAAAATTGCGTGCCTGTTTGACCGACCTCACCGCCTGCTCAACCACCTGATCGGGTTGCATGCGCAATTTCATTTCCATATGAATCGGCGAAGTCGCGATAAAGGTATGGATGCGTGAAGATGCGGCAGGTTTCAAAGCCTCACCAGCACGCGCGATGTCTTTTTCCAGTGCCCGTGCAAGGCCACAAACGGTGCTGTCCTTAATAGCACTGGCTACCGCATGCACCGATTCAAAATCACCCTGACTGGCGATGGGAAACCCGGCTTCGATGACATCGACACGCATTTTTTCCAGCGCCCTGGCGATTCGCAATTTCTCATCTTTAGTCATGGACGCGCCAGGACTTTGCTCGCCATCACGGAGCGTGGTGTCAAATATAATTAACTTTTCCTGATTGTTTTTGCTCATGTTCTACTCCAGCAAAATGCTTTGGCTGATGATATACCAAAAAGCATATAAGCCAAAAAATTAATAAAAAAGAAATGTTGCGCGTTTCGTCTCGCCAGACTTTCTTATTCTGCCTTACGGCAGCAGGAGTAGTGACAGTGGCAGGCCATGCACAACAGAGCACAACGAACTTGCAGAAAGCTCGCTATTGGCTTGGGAAATAAATTTTTGCTCTGTGTTTATCATGTAGTTTTAATATAGCGACTGATCGGGTATTACACAAGCCCCGAAAGCCAAAAAACATTAAAGCTGCTGATTTCTCTTACGAAGCCGGCGCACGACACTCACTGTTGGACCGGACAGTGCATAAATTAGGAAACAGCCAAACAGCACCTTGGGTGGATCAATAGAAGCCAGTACAAAAATCAGGACAATGGCAAAAATGGCCATAAAAGGCACTTTGTTCTTGAGATCGACATCCTTGAAACTGTAGTAGGAAATATTGCTGACCATTAACAGCCCCGTGGCTATCGTCAGCACCAGTGCTACAGGCGCCAGTTGCTGGCCATTCACCTTTTGATCAAAAAAGACCCATACCATGCCGATAACCACCGCCGCGGCCGCTGGACTAGGTAGACCCTGAAAATATCTTTTATCGGAACTACCTACCTTGGTATTGAATCTTGCCAGCCTCAGCGCTGCCGCTGCAACATAGATAAATGCACCCAACCAGCCAAGCTTGCCCCACTGCCAGCCATACTCAACCAGTGATGACAAAGACCAGATATACATAACCAGTGCTGGTGCGAGTCCAAAAGAGATCATATCTGACAGGCTATCGTACTCGGCACCAAATGCACTTTGTGTATTGGTCATACGAGCAACGCGGCCGTCCAGACCATCCAGAATCATGGCAATAAAAACAGCAACCGAGGCGGGTTCAAACTTGCCATTCATCGCAGCGACAATGGCATAAAAGCCAGCAAATAGCGCACCGGTGGTTAGAAGATTAGGCAACAGATAAATCCCACGTCGCCTTGGTTTTACCCCTGTTTCATCTACTTGTTGTTCGTTCTGATTTTCCATACTGCAAGATTAGTCTAACTATACGTTTAACACCAACAAAAAAGGGCTATTGCTAGCCCTTTTTATTACACAAGAGAGCTAATGAGCAAGCTCATTAACTCTTTTCCTAGTTTTTGGATTTATCAACGATCTTTTGAATCCACGGCATCATGGCGCGCAATTTAGCACCAGTTTGCTCGATTGGATGCTCTGCATTAAGACGGCGCATGGCTGTCATTTCAGGGTAGCCCGCCTGTCCTTCCAGGATGAACTGCTTGGCGTATTTACCTTCCTGGATATTTTTCAGGGCTTCACGCATCGCCGCACGAGACTCATCATTGATAACACGTGGGCCAGTTACATACTCACCATACTCCGCATTGTTAGAGATGGAGTAGTTCATGTTGGCGATACCGCCTTCATACATCAGATCCACGATCAGTTTCAGCTCGTGCAGACATTCGAAGTAAGCCATCTCCGGCGCATAACCGGCTTCAACCAGCGTTTCGAAACCGGCTTTAACCAGCTCAACTGCGCCACCACACAGAACCGCTTGCTCACCAAATAGGTCGGTTTCGCACTCATCACGAAAAGTAGTCTCGATGATACCGGTACGACCACCGCCAACACCACAAGCGTAAGAAAGTGCAATATCTTTTGCTTTACCAGAAGCATCTTGTTCAACGGCAATCAGATCAGGGATACCACCACCTTTTACAAATTCGCTACGAACAGTATGGCCCGGCGCTTTAGGCGCAATCATGATAACGTCCAGATCTTTACGTGGAATGATTTGGTTGTAGATGATAGCGAAGCCATGAGCAAAAGCCAGTACACCTCCTTCTTTCAAATTAGGCTCGATTTCAGCCTTGTACAATTGCGACTGGAATTCATCTGGTGTCAGCATCATGACAACGTCAGCGCTTTTAACCGCATCTTCTACAGAAGCAACTTTAAGACCCGCACCCTCTGCCTTGGCGACAGAAGAAGAATTAGTACGCAAACCTACAGTTACATCTACACCTGAGTCTTTTAGATTGTTAGCGTGGGCGTGGCCCTGTGAACCATAACCAATAATGCTTACCTTCTTTCCCTGAATAATGGAAAGATCACAGTCTTTGTCATAATAAATATTCATCTTTGTAGTCCAGTTTATTTACTTAAAAATTTTTTGATTTGTTACAGATTAATTACCAATTCAGCCCAGCACTCTATCACCACGGCTTATACCCAGCAGACCTGAACGTACCACTTCGAGGATAGTAATTGTCGACAGTGCTTCAACAAAGGCATCCAGCTTCTCACCATTACCGGTAATCTCGATAGTGTAGGTAGTATCAGTAACATCGATGATATGACCGCGAAATATCTCAACCAGTCGTTTTACTTCATCGCGTGCTTCACCGACAGCCTGTACCTTGATTAACATTAATTCACGTTCGATATGCGCATCTTCGGTAAGGTCGTGCAACTTAACCACGTCAATCAACTTGTTCAGTTGTTTATTGATCTGTTCGATAATGTCGTCAGTACCTGAAGTCACAATAGTCATGCGTGACAAAGTAGAGTCGTCCGTTGGCGCAACCGTCAGCGATTCGATATTGTAGGCACGTGCCGAAAATAGACCTGCCACTCTTGATAAGGCGCCTGATTCATTTTCCAGTAGTATTGAAATAATATGTCGCATGTCTCTCTACACCAGTATCATTTCGTTGAGGCCGGCACCCGCTGGAATCATGGGGTAAACATTTTCTTCCTGATCGGTAATGAAATCGAGGAAGACCAGTCGATCTTTCTGTGCAATCGATTCTTCGAGAGCGGGCACAACATCTGCAGGTTTTTCAACACGAATACCAATGTGGCCATAACTTTCAGCCAGCTTGGTAAAATCAGGTTGAACATTCATGTGTGAATTAGAGTAACGCTTATCGTAGAAGAACTCCTGCCACTGACGCACCATACCCATGTAACCATTATTCAGGTTAATAATTTTTAGTGGTAATGCGTACTGGGTGCAGGTTGCCAGTTCCTGAATACACATCTGTATGCTGGATTCACCGGTAACACACATAACAAGATCTTCTGGATGCGCAAACTGGGCACCCATAGCTGCAGGCAACCCAAAACCCATAGTGCCAAGACCACCAGAATTAATCCAGCGACGTGGCTCGTCAAAACCATAATACTGGGCAGCAAACATCTGGTGCTGACCAACATCAGAGGTAACGATGGCCGAGCCTTTGGTAACCTCAAACATTTTTTCGAGCACAAACTGTGGCTTGATCGTTTCACTTTCGCGATTGTATTTAAGGCAATCCTGTGAACGCCATTCATTAATCTGCTGCCACCATTTCTCCAGAGCTGCTGCATTTGGTGTTTGCTCAGTTTGCTCGAGCGCCTGGTTAAACTCGTTCAATACCTGCGCAACCTCACCAACAATAGGCACATCTACCCTTACATTCTTGGAGATCGAGGCTGGATCAACATCAACATGAATAATGGTAGCGTCGGGGCAGAATTTCTCTAGATTACCAGTAACACGATCATCAAAACGTGCGCCTATTGCAATCAGGACATCACAGTTGTGCATACCCATATTTGCCTCGTAAGTGCCATGCATACCCAGCATGCCCAGCGATTGTTTATCGCTGGCAGGGAATGCACCAAGGCCCATCAGGGTTTGCGTGATTGGATAGCCCAGTTTTCGGGTGAATTTGCGCAACTGCTCGGAACCATTGCCCAGAATGACACCGCCACCGGTATAGATCATGGGTCGCTCAGCGGCTAGGATAATATCCACAGCTCGTTTAATCTGGCCCGGATGCCCTTTGAAAGTCGGGTTGTATGAGCGCATCTTAATATCTTCTGGATACTTAAAATCTACCTTATTAGCAGTAATATCCTTAGGAATATCAATGACAACTGGGCCGGGCCTGCCTGTCGTCGCCACGAAGAAGGCCTGCTTGAATACTTTGGCAATATCTTTGACATCCTTGATCAGAAAATTATGCTTAACAATCGGGCGCGTAATACCCACAGAGTCCACTTCCTGAAAAGCGTCATTACCAATCAATGCCTTAGGTACCTGACCGGTAATTACAATCATCGGGATAGAATCCATATAGGCCGTCGCAATACCGGTAACCGCGTTGGTCGCTCCTGGTCCTGAGGTCACCAGTACAACACCGGGCTTGCCCGTAGAACGGGCATAACCATCTGCAGCGTGAGTAGCACCCTGCTCATGGCGGACAAGAATATGTTTCACATCATCCTGCTTGTAAAAAGCATCGTAGATATGCAATACCGCACCACCAGGATAACCAAAGACATATTCGACATCTTCGGCCTTGAGGCACTCAATAATAATTTCTGCGCCGGTTAGTTCCACATTAAGACCCTATAAAAAACCTTTTAAATCATAGACTTTACACACGCCAAGAATAAGGCACGAGGGACTGATTCTAAACTGTTACGAAATAAATTTCACGAACTTTATTAACTATTGCTTATTTAGACCCCTAAAAAATCATTAGTATAAAAAAAGCCCCGATAAACGGGGCTTTCTCATATCTGCAAAAATAGCTAAATATTAGAAATCGTCTTTTATTTTGCCACCAGCAGCTTTAGTCAGAGCATTCTTGATCGCATCTGGTGAAGGCATAATATTCATAAAGCTATTATCACCCATCATGCTCAGGTCTGGGAAATTCATGGCAATACGGAAGCGAGCATGCAGACCTTCCGAGTCACCACCATTAACCAGCATTTCATATGGTAGGTGAGCTGTTGAACGAGTTTCTTTAAAATCGATCTCGCTCATAATGAATTCATCATCCATATACTTGTTACCGTTTTCGCCTGCCTTCATACCTACACCAAACAGTGTCTGCTTGGTTCCAGGAATATCAATACGGTAAACTTTGAACGCACCACCAGCACGAGCAGCCAGATTTTTCTCAGCAGCGGCAACAGCTTCTTCATGACTACCGAATGAAGCTAGTTCGTATGGCTCATCAAAGTATTCCATGCCAAAGGTGTAGTGGTAATCAGCTAGATCATCTTTGGTTTTACCCTCACCTGGGCCATATGCCTTGGTAGCACCCAGAGCAGCCTTTAAGGAAGCACTAACGCTAGAAAGATTTGTTTCAACGCGGTAAGCCGCAGCCATGTATTCCGGGTTGGTATAGGCAATCTGAACTTTGCCATCAACCTTGGTAATAGATACACGCTGCGCTGCAATATAACCGGCACGTTCATGGCTAGCACCTGCTTTTTTCAGCGCTGCATTGGTGACGACAATAATATGCGCATCGGCATAAGGAGAGTAATCCCCAGCAATTTCAAAGCCGTTATCCTGAAGTGCTTTTTTTACAACATCTACTTTGCCAGCAACATCACCACCACTGCTTGAACCTAAAACAAATGGAAACATTTCGCCCGCAGCCTGAGCTGCAACCGATGCCATCGTCATAGCGGCAGCAGCAATAGCGACTAACCATTTAGATTGAACTGATTTCATGCTTTTTTCCTCTCCAATTTAATATTTTATTATTCTACTTTTCAGCACTCTTGCTCCCCGTTAATTGAAACAATGTGCCACTTGATAAACGTAGGTGGAGTAATGTAATTCAATTTAACCGCACAATGCAAGCTTTAGTCATTAACTTAAAAAAATAAAGGCTCCTGATCAGAAGTCTTTATAAATAAACAATAATATTCTTAATTATTTAATAATAGTTTTTCACTATTAATACTTCCAGGACCAACCCACCTGAATTTCTTTCTGCTCCATTTCCAACTCAATCTGAGTAGCGCCACCATCAAATGGGTTTGCACCACGAACAGATTCACCTGGGGCGATCATCACTGCCAGATTCAACTCCTGATCACTACCTATAGGCATAGTCATACCAAAAGTGAAGTGCTGCTCGATAACAGCCGGCGCAAGAATATTAAGGAACGTTTGTGATTCAGGGATTGGCATATCACCCTTGCTATAACCAACGCGATAAGTGTTACCACCTACTGCTATCTCATAACCCAGCTTCATGATAGTCATATCCTGCCAACCAAAACCGGCACCGTTAGCACCACCAAAACAGTATGATGCATCACCACCAGTTCCACCCATCATAGCAACCATGGCAGGACAGTTATAGATATTTTGGACAGGATTGGCAATAGACGCAATATTAGAATAATTAATGCGTTGTACATCAAAAAGCACTTTACCAGGAGAGCCAAGATCATAAACGAGCCCATAAGTATAGGTTTCAGGAATATCAAAACCGCCGCCTTGTGCAAACAGTCCCTGGTATTCATTAAATTCACTCATCGTGATTTTTGATTGATAACTCACACCAACAGACAGGCCATCAACCACCTTGCCCTGATAACCAATCTTAAAACCAGCACCCAATGATGTTGAATGCCTGTTCCCAGACATATTGGATCCATCAACAGAAAAACCTCCAAAAGCATCTAGCCCTTGTGCAGCAAAGCGCTGGCCCGCCATCACCAGGCCAACACCTACAGCATGGTCATCGCTCGACTTCCTGGCAATAGTAACATTCACAAATCCCTGCTCAAGATCAATACCGGCGTTACCCGCATTAAATGGCATTGCTGGGTTTCCAAAAATACCCGCACCACCAGTTGTTGCCGACGCAGGGTATTCGGTATTCATGCCACCATTAGCATAAAATGAAATACCTATCGTGCTGTTACTATCCATTTGCCAGTTAATAGCAAACTGTGGAATCAGGAAAAAATCATTATCACTAATGTATTGCTCACCAGGGACTGCATTTGCAAACATAAAGGGATTTTGCGTACCCGTTAGCGTAAAACTACGATCAGAAGGGTTAAATAGAGCAAGACCAATATCAATACGCTCACCAACAAAAGCCATACCAGCTGGATTGGTCGCTGCCGCCAGTGCATCTTGCGAATAAGCGACACCTGCACCGGCCACCCCCTTCTCTTTGGTACTATAGCCGTGGGTAAAATAACCATTGGTTGCCTGCACCGCCGAAGCCACAAAAAGCCCCAAGATCATTACCGCTGGTAAACCCTTACTTTTATTTAAAGTACGCATCTTTTTACCCTCCGCAGAAAAAACCAAAGTGACTATCTTTTTCATGATTATCATTCACCACTAATATTCATTATACGAATACCCATGTATAAAGATAGCTATCAAAAACCACTCAATAGGGAAACCAGGCCGTTTATCCTGAATCCAATATATAATATGTCAACATAATAAATTTCTCGGTAAATTCAGGGTTAGAGGGAACCATCCTTTATAAATACAGTCGCATTCGCATTATGACTTTTTCTCCATTTCTGCCATATTTCAAAAAGGCCTTTCGCTTACTCGCATGGATCACTTTAATATCATTTAATTCCGCCTATGCAGAACTCCCTGCCCTTGGTGATCCAACTCTAAAAAATTTCAGTACCGCAGAAGAACAAAAACTGGGGTTAATGTTTTATCGAACACTGAGAGAAAATCTGAGTTTTATTAATGATCCGCAACTGGATTACTACATAAAAAACCTGGGGCAAAAACTGGCCAGTCATTCTGATGCAGCCAATAATAATTTTAAATTTTTTATCGTTGACTCTCCTATCATCAATGCCTTTGCTGGACCCGACGCCTACATAGGGATCAATAGCGGATTGTTTTTATCTGCGGCAAATGAAAGCCAGCTTGCCAGCGTTATGGCACATGAAATATCCCACATATCACAACGACACCTGGCTCGAGCCATTAATGAATCAGGCAATTCTGGAATTGCTACATTTGCTACCATACTCGCCGCCATTCTTCTTGGTTCACAAGACTCACAGGTAAGCCAGGCTGTTTTATATTCAGGACTCGCAGGCGTGCAACAAAGTGCAATTAACTTTACCCGTAGTAATGAGTATGAGGCAGATCGAATTGGTATTAGCATCCTAGCTCAATCAGGTATTAATCCTCAGGGAATGGTCGACTTCTTCTCTACACTATTATCAAAAAGTGGTGATGGTGGTATTGAATATCTCAGAACACATCCACTCAATAGCAATCGTGTTAGTGAAGCCCAGGACAGGATAAAAAAAATTCAGCTCGATCTACCAGAAAATAGCCAGGACTTTCAATTTGCCCATGCACGTCTCAATGTGCTGAGCAATAAAGCCACCACCATCAAAGATATAAACCTCACTCAGGTTGATGATATTAGTCTCTACAAACATTCTCTCGAACTCATTCGAGCCAATGAACATCAAAGTGCTATTAAAGAATTACTGACTTTATCCAGAAGAAATAAACACCCATGGATAAAACTGGCTCTCGCTGATGCCTATCGTGCAAACAATCAAACTCGGCAGTCACTTGATCTACTTGAGAAACTCTCTGATCTCATGCCTAATTATTTGCCCGTGACACTACTATACGCAAATACGTTGAATGATAATAATGAACCACAGAAAAGCATCTCCATTTTAAAGCACCAGCTACAAGTCACAGATGAACCCATTATTCATAAAACACTGGCACAGGCTTATTATAAAAATGGCCAGATCGATGCCGCCCTGGAATCAACAGGTAATCAATATTTGAGGGAGGGTTATTTAGAACTGGCCTTACAACAATACGACATGGCATTACAACAAACCAACCTCAGCACTAGTACGCAACAACGTTTACAGGCCAAAAAAGAAAATTTGACGAAAAAACAATAAAATAGCGAAAAAAAGGTTTTTTTATGCAAATTTACGACGATGCAACCGCTATTTAATTCCATAAAAAAGCAATATTTATTTATTATTTAGCTATTGCTATATCTATTTCTCATAGTATGCTGTACAGGAATATCAACGATAATCGTTCTAATTTCATACAATAATCTAAAAATTAGGATATTAACCGGACAGGATTCTCCATTAAAAATGAGGAGCAATAAATGCAAGATTTTATACATAATATATCAACTACCGTTTCGGTAGCCGCATTAACCGCTTGCCTTGGACTAGCAACACCGCTCACTGCCAATGCTGCTGATGATGCAGATATCGCCAAAGGAAAGGAATTGTCATTTGATAGAAAGAAAGGCAACTGTCTGGCCTGCCACGACATTGCTGGCGGAAGCTTACCCGGCAATATAGGCCCACCACTGGTCGCGATGAAATCAAGATTTCCCGAGTTTGATAAATTACGTGCCCAGATTTACGATGCCCGAAAAAACAATCCAGATACGATCATGGTTCCATTCGGAGCGCACGCTGTGCTGACTGATACCGAAATCGACATGGTCACTAAATTCATACACACACTATAAAGATTTATTGAGGTAATACAATGGACCAACAACGTAGACTTTTACTCAAGAGCACATTAGCCGCCAGCACCACAGGTGTGGCTATCAGTGCAGGCTTATTAACTCCCAAAGCGGTTCTGGCGGCCTGGAACTCAGCCGCATTCGAAGCCAAAGATCTGAATGCAGCCATGACCGGCGCCTTCGGTGCAACAGCACCAGAAGAAAGCAATCAGATTGAACTCAAGGCACCTGAAGTTGCTGAAAACGGTGCTTCAGTAACTGTAACCGTGAGCAGCAAACTGGCTAAAACCAACGCTATTAGTATTCTTGTGCAAAATAATGCACAACCACTATCAGCCACTTTCAACCTTGGCGCAACCACAGAAGCAACTATTACCACCAATATTAAGATGGGTAAAACTTCTGATGTTATCGCCGTAGTCAAAGCCGATGGCAAACTCTACAGCACCAAACAACTAGTCAAGGTCACCATCGGTGGCTGTGGCGGCTAATCAAAGATTCGAGGATATATAAAGATGGCTAATACAAATTCTACAATTCAGATAAAGTCCAGTTTAAAAAAAGATGTTGCGACTATCAGGCTACTCGTCAGCCACCCTATGGAAACAGGTATGCGTAAAGACAAAAAAGGCAACCTTATTCCAGCCAAATTTATTCAGTCACTTATCTGTGAACATGCTGGCAATACCGTACTAGATGCAGAACTTAACAGCACAATCTCCACTAACCCATATATAAAATTTCAATTCAGTGGCGCCAAAGATGGTGATTCGCTCAAGATTAGCTGGAGCGATAACACAGGCGGTAAAGATTCAGCTGAACTTGAAATAACCTCCAAACGAAAAAAATAATCAGGTAAACACACAAAAAGGTGAACCATGAAAAAATATTTAGCAGCTCTATCCGTACTGCTGATGATAGCCACACCAGTCGTGTCGCAAGCATCACCAGAAGAAGATCTGAAAAACTTTCGCGCTTACTTCAAAGACAGATTTAAGGATGTGCCCGTAGAAGACTATATCAATGGTGTTTATGCCATTGATCAGGCATCCCGTGAACAGTGGGAACAATATGAGGAATTTCCTCCTTATGAAATTTATATTTCAAAGGGAGAAGAAATTTTCAACAAAAAATTTGCCAATGGCAAAAGCTTCGCCAGCTGTTTCCCCAACTACAAGAAGGGTATTAAACAAAACTACCCCTACTTTGATGAGGCCTCTGGTCAAGTCGTTACAATGGAAGGTGATATCAATAAATGCCTGACCGACAATGGTGAAGAGGCCTTCAAATGGCAAAAAGGTAAAATTGCCTATGTAGGCGCATACATCGCATACCTGTCACGAGGCAAAACCATAAACGTAAAAACCCCAAGCACCCCAGCTGCTCTTGCTGCTTACAACAAGGGGAAACAGCATTTTTATGCAAAACGCGGTCAGTTGAATATGTCATGTGCTGATTGCCACTATAACAACCCCGGCAATAAAATCCGTGCTGACATCCTGAGCCCTGCATTAGGCCACCCTAGTGGTTTCCCTGTATACCGTAATTCATGGGCATCCAGTGATGCAGGTGATGGTATGGGAACACTACACCGCCGTTATGGTGGCTGTAACAAGCAGGTTCGTGCCAAACCCTTCAAACCACAGAGCGATGAATATAAGGCATTGGAATATTTCCACACCTATATGAGTAATGGTCTTAAGTTAAATGGACCCAGCTTACGTAAATAATTCAATTTACTTAGCGATAAAAAAAGCCCGGTATAACCGGGCTTTTTTTATGTTTATTCACGCCAGAATAAACTTTAAAGATGGTGGGCCGTCCGCGACTCGAACGCGGGACCATCGGATTAAAAGTCCGGTGCTCTACCAACTGAGCTAACGGCCCGAGGCGCGCATGATACATGACTACGCCAAAAAAACAAACCCTGAACAGATAGTTTAACCCGATTTAATGCCGATATCGTGTCACATCCTCAATACCGGCGTCAGCAAAACCCTTTTTCCGATAGCGACAGGAATCACAGACACCACAGGCCCTGCCTTGTAAATCAGCCTGATAACAGGAAACCGTATGACTGTAGTCCAGACCAAGTGCAGTTCCTGTCTGAATAATTTCAGCTTTGGTCATATAAATCAGCGGTGTGTGGATAGTTAATCGATGCCCCTCTACACCGGCCTTGGTCGCCAGATTGGCCATTTTTTCAAAGGCCTCGATATAGTCAGGACGGCAATCAGGATATCCCGAATAATCCACCGCGTTGACGCCAATGAAAATATCTACCGAGTGGTGCACCTCTGCAATCGCCAGCGCATGGGCCAGAAAAATTGTATTGCGCGCTGGTACATAGGTCACAGGAATACCAGATTCAATGTGATCAGGCACAGTAATAGTGTTATCTGTCAGCGCAGAACCACCCAGGACACCATCATCCAGCCTGATAATCTGGTGCCGAATACCATATTCACTGGCAATGCCTTTGGCTGCTTCCAGCTCAGAGGCGTGCCTTTGCCGGTAATCAAAACTCAGGGCGATGCACTCAAAATCCTGGCTGGCAATCGCCAGTACGGTGGCTGAGTCCAGTCCGCCGGACAATAAAACAATCGCTACTGTTTTTTTCTGTGCTGACATCACATGCTCAACTTGATTTTATCGGCCTTGCTCGTTGCCCCAGAGGTATTTATGCAGCTGAATCTGCATTCTCACAGGCAGGTTATCTCTTAATATCCAGTCTGCCAGCTGACGCTCTTCCAGGGCACCATGGCTGGCCGAAAACAGAACCTCACAACGTTCCGCCAGCTGATATTTTTCCAGCATGGCGCATGACCACTCATAATCCTGCTGATCACAGATTACAAACTTCACCTGATCTTTAGGGTCGAGATACTCCATGTTCTCGTAAAGATTCTTCTCCATCTCGCCCGAAGCCGGTGTTTTCAAATCCATCACCTTGACCACTCTCGAATCCATCTTGGCTACACTCATGGCACCACTGGTTTCAACAGACACCTCATAACCGGCATCACACAGTTTCACTAACAAATCATTACAGTGCTTCTGTGCCAGTGGCTCACCACCAGTCACCGTCACATATCTAGCAGCGAATCCTGCAACCTTATCGACGATTTCATCCAGCCCCAACCAGTCACCACCACTAAATGCATACTCAGTATCACAGTACTGGCAACGTAGCGGACAACCACTCAGGCGCACAAATACCGTCGGCAGCCCCACGGTCCGAGTTTCGCCCTGCAGAGAAAAGAAGATTTCGTAGATTCGGAGTTGATCCGGATGGGCTGCCACTAAGATCAATGACCCTCGCGCTTGATTCGCTCCAGTCGTTCGCTCGCGCTCTTGGCAACACTACTATCGGGATACAGTTTGATAATCTGCTGCAGGCTTTCCTGTGCAGCAGGCCAATTTTGCAGCTCATAGTAGACATAAGCAATTTTCAGCCGCGCCCCTGCTACCTTACTACTATCAGGATAATTCGTAATTAAACGCTGAAATTCACTTAACGCCTGCTTGTAATCACGGTTGGCATAATTCGCTTCACCTAACCAGTATTGGGCATTATCGGCATACTGGCTTGTGGAAAATTTCTTTAAAAACCCTTCAAATGCGACGATAGCCTGTTTATAGCGACCATCCTTCAACAGGCCAATAGCACGATCATATTCAAGCTTTCCATTAGCACCTGCCTCTGGTGTGGCATCCACCACAGCTACATTAGCAGTCAATCCTGAATTACCCGGTGCATTAACCAGCCCGTTACCAGGCATTGACACCTCAGCTACACCTGATGAGGGCATTGCCGACGCCTTACCCGAGGAGCCCGAGGTGGTTTCAACAGTATGGAGGCGGCGATCCATATCCAGATACAGACTACGCTGGCGTTGCTTGAGCGTACTCAATTCATAACCCTGCTGATCAAGCTGCTCACGCAGCACCGAAATTTCTTCCTGCAGCGCCTCAATTCGCTGAGATTGTTGCATCAACATATCAGAACCTACAAGGCGCTCTACACGTTCGAGGCGATCTTTTACACTCATCATCGAAATTACGTCTTTTTCAACCGCATTTACTGTAAAAATCGACAAGCTGGCGGCAATATATACCGAAAACACCATAAAACGTTTAAACATAGAGCACCCTGGATTACTAACTGATTACAACAATGCTGAACTATTACTGGTAAACAAGCTCGGCACGACGATTCAGACGCCATGCTGATTCATCATGGCCCAGGCTAGCTGGCTTTTCTTCACCATAGCTAATAATAGCAATCTGATCACTGGCCGCACCCTGGAACATCAATAAACGCTTCACCGCCTGTGCACGTCGATCTGCCAGTGCCACATTATATTCGCGTGTACCACGTTCATCCGTATGACCTTCGAGTCTAATGTTGACGCTGGGATTGGAAGCCAGATAAACACCGTGGTGTTTAATCAGCTCAACATAATCATCACCCACATTACTGCTATCAAAGTCAAAATAAACCACACGACCTGCCAGAATGCTATTTGCATCATTAATTGCACTGGCATCATAAGAAGCTGGCAGCATCTGACCTGAACCACTTCCATCCGCTCCTACAGAACCTACCTGCGCTGTATCACCTGCTGACGATGAACCATCACCGCCTTCAGTATCTGGTTTCACATTCTCATCACACGCGGCCAAAGTTATAGCCATCAATAAAATCAATAAATAATTTTTCATCTTTTTCTCCTACTTCTATTTATATCTACTTCCAGATATACCCATTAAAAATCGTTAATTTCTTGTCGTCGACCACGCAGGCTCCCTGACATCGCCATCAGACAGAACCAGGCGCTGCTTATGCCGTCCATCAGTGGAAACCGCTGCCAATACCGGCTTCCCCTGATATTGTGACGCATACAGCACCATACTACCATTTGGCGAGAATTCAGGCGACTCATCCAGTGGCCCTTCGGTCAAAATCTGCACCAGCCCAGTCTCAAGATATAATACTGCAATCCTGAAGGCATTAGCTTCACCATTTACAAAACTGATAGTCTGGCCATCACCAGACACCGAGGCATTCGCATTATAATCACCCTCAAAAGTCAGACGCTGCGGCCTGTCATCACCATCGACAGCAACACGATACAGCTGTGGCTTGCCACTACGGCTCGAGGTAAATACCAGCGACTGGCCATCAGGCATCCATACCGCCTCAGTATCAATTGACCAGTGTTTTGTTATACGTTTCAGGCTCTTATCTCTCAAGTTGAGAATATAGATATCCGGATTACCGTCCTTGGACAAAGTCAGCGCCATACGGGTTCCATCCGGCGACCAGGTTGGTGCGCCATTGATTCCCGAGAATTTAGAGACAAGTTCACGCTTGGCAGTATGAATATTATGAACAAAGATTTCAGGCATACCACGCTCGAATGACACATAAGCAAGTTGCTTACCATCTGGTGACCAGGACGGCGACATGATCGGCTCTTTTGAAGTCAGCAGGTTCTGTGGATTGAAGCCATCTGTATCCGCAGCCTGTAGTAGATACGAAACCGCACTACCAGGAGTTTGCCTGGCTGTAACATACGCAATACGGGCATCAAACGCCCCTGACAGGCCCGTCAGATTTTTAATAATGTAATCACTGATACGATGAGCCACCGATCTCAGTGAGTTACGTGTTGCTGCAAAACTATAACCCAGCAACTGCTCACCCTTGAGTACATCGAACAGGCGAAACTGCACCTGAAAATCATCAGCACCGTTCTGCTTCACAACACCAATTACCAAATGATCGACACCTGTCATTTTCCACGAAGGGAAATGTATGTCTTCGACCTCTTTGGGATAGGCGATTAAATCCTTATTTGGTAGTGGTGAAAATTTCCCACTACGCGCCAGATCTGAGGCGACAATACTGGAAACATCGGCATCGCCCAGTTTAACCCCTCCAGTCCACTGAAAAGGCACAATCGCAATTGGCAGAGAGCCTTCAATACCATCGGTAATCTCTATATTCAGCACAGCATGAGCAGGTGCACAAAAAATAAACAGTAATAAAATAAAAAAATAACGTTTCATAAAAAATTTACAGCCTGAAAATAAAAAACCATTTATTCAATTAACCACTAACTACGCGGCCTGAAAGTGAAGTGAATCTCACGATCAAACACCTTCGGATCTGGCGGCGGCGGTAGTGGTGATGCCTTTCTTACTGCCCTTTCTATCGAACGCTGGAAAGCCAGATCATTCGCACACTGCCGTAGGCTAACATTAATAACATCACCCAGTGATGTCTGTGTCACGATGACTTCACAAGACATATCTGGTGTTGAAGTCGCTGGCCGCAACCAGTTACGCTCCACTTTTTGTTCAATTAAATGCACATACTGTGAACGCAAAGACTGTAGACGCTTGTTATTTTCTGCGGCCTGCAGCGCCTCTTTTTCCAGCCGTTCTTCTTCCACCAGTTTACGCTGCAATTCAGCCGCCTCCTCCTTTCTTCTTTTCTCCTCGTCCGCTTTACGCCTGGCCTCCAGCTCCAGCTGTTTTTTCTTTTCAGCCTCAGCCTTTTCCCTGACTAAATCAGCCTTTTTCTTTTCTTCTTCTATCCGTTTTTTCTCAGCCAGATTTTTTTTCTTTAATTCTTCCAGCTGCTTTTTTTCGTCAGCCTGTTTTTTCTTTATATCTTCTAAGCGTTTCTTTTCATCAGCAATTTTCTTTTTAGCCGCATCCTGCTCCAATTTCAGCTTTTTCTGCTCTGCCTGCTTTTTAGCTTCTTCAGCCTGCCGTAACTTTTTGGCCTCGGCTTCGACTTTTGCCGCATCGACAACCACTGCTTTCACTGTTTTCTTTGTCGTGCTCGCAGGCCTGTGCACTTCACTGCTGGTCAAATTAAGGCTCAGCATAATGATCAGGGCAATATGCAAAGCAATCGCCACAAGCAGGACTATCGGCCTTGCCTTAATATCATTTAACAACTCAGATGACATCATTATTTCTGCCAGGCCTACTTGTCCGGTTGCTCTGTCATCAAACCGACTTTTTCTACGCCCGCACTTTGCAATAAAACCATAGCGTTGGTGACACTGCCATAATTGACACCCTGATCACCACGCACTAGAACTGGCGTTTCGGGTTTGTATTTAACCACCGCAGCAACGCGATGCACCAGCACTTCTGCCTCAACTGGCTTATCGATGTGCTCGCCCACATTCAGATAATATTCACCCGTTTTACTCACTGTCAGCACTACCGGTTCATCCTGTTCTGGCGACAGCGGATTCGCATTGGCCTGGGGCAGTTCAATTTCCACACCCTGCTGCAATAACGGTGCGGTAATCATAAAAATAATCAACAGCACCAGCATGACATCAATGTAGGGCACCACATTAATTTCGGATACCGCCCTGCGTTTACGATGACGAGGCATAAGTGCTACTCTTTAGTTTTCTCGACCCGACTCGCCCACTGCATGCTCATTTTCTGCATGCTGCAGGGCGTGACTCTGACGCTGTAGAATGGTGGCAAATTCTTCTGCAAAATTTTCATAGGCAATTGCCAGTCGATCAACTTTTTCAGCGTAACGGTTGTAGGCAATCACTGCCGGTATCGCCGCGAACAGGCCCATTGCGGTAGCAATCAATGCCTCGGCAATACCTGGCGCCACCATGGCTAGGCTGGCGTGTTGCACAGAACCAAGTGCTGTGAAAGAACGCATAATGCCCCAGACTGTGCCAAACAGGCCGATATAAGGACTAATCGAGCCAATAGTTGCCAGCATTGATAGATGTGAATCCAGCCTTTCTTCTTCACGTGCCAGTGCGACTTTCATACTGCGCTGAACACTGGACAGCATCATCTCAGTGTTACTCACTGCCTGCTTATGTGCACGAGCATACTCGGCAAAACCCGCCTCAAAAATGCGCGCCATACCAAATTCCTTACCAGTATTTTTTTTGACTCGTGCATACAGGTCAGCCAGATTAATGCCCGACCAGAAACGATCCTCAAAACGCATCGCATCCTCGCGCGCATTTTTAAGCAGGTCAAATTTGAGATAGATAATTACCCAGGACAATACTGAGGCGCAGAGCAAAATAAACATGACTATCTGAACTGTAACACTGGCCCTGGCGACCAGACTCCACAACGACATATCAGCTTCCACTAACTGCCCCCTGTTTTATTTTTAACATCATTATTTCTGGTATCACCACAGGTGTAAATTTTTCTGCATTAATACAGGCTACTTTAACTTCAGCTTTACACAAAAGCATTTTATCCGACGCTCTGACAATTGAATGTAAAAAATCAATACTGACTTTGGCGCAATGACTGATTTTTGTTTTCACCAGCAACTCATCATTAAATACAGCGGGTTTTTTATACTTAACCGACAGGCTATGCACGGCAAAAATAACGCCCTGATCCCTGATCAACTGGTCCTGCTCAAAACCGTAACTACGCAACAACTCGGTGCGTGCACGCTCCATAAATTTCAGATAATTGGCGTAATACACCACCCCGCCCGAATCCGTATCCTCATAGTAGACACGTACCGGCCACAAAAATTCATTCTCTGCAGGAATCACAAATATTAGCTCTTGAGTTTAACGGTTTTTTATTACTTTATTATTAGATTAATCTTTACACGGATCATCAACGGAAAGCTCCAGTGCCGCCTGCGTCAACTGCTCATTCACCGGCTGCTTGAGCCCAAAATGGCGATAGACATTAGGCGTGGCTATCCTGCCACGTGGGGTACGCATCAAGTAACCCTGCTGAATCAAATAGGGCTCAATCACGTCTTCTATGGTATCGCGCTCCTCACCAATCGCCGCCGCCAGATTTTCCACGCCCACCGGGCCACCATTAAACTTCTCAATAATCGCCATCAACAGGCGACTATCCATAACATCGAAACCCACTGGATCAACCTTCAGCAACTCGAGTGCACTCACAGCAACCTCTGATGTCACCACACCATTGGCCTTGATCTGTGCATAATCACGCACGCGTCGTAAGAGGCGATTAGCGATACGCGGTGTACCACGAGCACGGCGTGCAACTTCTGCGGCGCCCTCTTCATCCATTTCCACATTCAGAATACTGGCTGTGCGCTGTACGATATGCGTTAAATCCGGTACCGAGTAAAAATCAAGGCGCAGCACAATGCCAAAGCGATCCCGTAGCGGCGAGGTCAGCGAGCCGGCACGCGTGGTTGCACCCACCAGGGTGAACGGTGGCAGGTCGAGCTTGATGGAGCGCGCCGCCGGACCTTCACCAATCATAATATCGAGCTGGTGATCTTCCATTGCGGGATACAGAATTTCTTCGACAACCGGGCTGAGCCGATGAATTTCATCGATAAATAAAACATCGTGGGGTTCAAGATTGGTCAATAGCGCT